>WJKO01000814.1 GCA_014729055.1 Promethearchaeota archaeon
AAGTGCTAACAGTACACTTACAGTCCGATTAGAGAAACTTTGCACAAGTTAATCTAATTAAAGGTGTGCTTTGTTAGATCGACTTGTCTTGTGATCGCAAGTTCTAAAAAAGAGAAAAAACAAGTGATTTTTAAAAAAAGGTAGGCTTAAGGCTACCTTTAGTAGCTGATCAGCTACTAAATTAAACTCGCAATAAACATTATAAAAATTATAACGAATACGATTTCAGCAAATATCACTGCTGCAAATGTGATCGCGTGTGCTTCCTCTTGCCGCTTTGTAACAAAAAAGATCATTGCTGTTCCGATCATCGCCATTACTATTAGCGCAATTAATGCTGATACGCCAGTGAACTGGATCCGCAGTAAATAAATAAGCGGTGTTATAAACATTATCGCAAATGTAAAGACCATAAATAAAAATATTAAGTTTGTGTTGATCGCAGCGCTGCCGGTTCGCTTGGTTACCCCTCCCGTTTTTCTCACCCCCTCTCTCCGCTTTTAAAAAAGTTAACATTGTCAGGATCTTCCCGGGGATCTAACTTCTTAGATCTCATTGGGTGATCCCATTTTGGATTGTATAAAACAGCTGTAAATTTACACTGCTTTTTCTTTGCTAAACGATAAGCGGGTCCAAAGTCTTTATGCTGTGAAAAACTCAAACTTTTTTTTATATTAGAATAGCATTTTAAAGAATAAAGATCTCCATTTTCATCGATATAATCTGGATCATTACTTTGCCCTCCGATCTCGCCCTTGGATCCATCAAGTTCTTGGGCAAACCAACGCTCAAACAAAAATCCAGAGCGTAATTCGTTATTTCCATTGACTCCGCTCTCGCGAAACTCCTTAAGAGTCACGCTTATCTCGTGGTCCGAAACATCCGGTAAACACGCAAATATTTCTCTATAACTAAGTCCCTTAGCCCAAAAGTAGCACATTTCGGCAAGATTCTTATCAATTACCTTAAGATTTCTACGTAGAAATTCTGGGAAACTTTCAGATTCTTTAAACGTAATAGAAACCGAAATGTTTTCAGTTTCTTTAGTATCGCGCTTTCTGTCGTTTGCACGAGCGAGAAGTATAGATTCCAGATCACTCCAAAGATTTCGCTCGTCAATAAAAATATACTTATTTAGATCCTCAAGTAAATAATATCCTTTCAGCTTTTTCGTAAGCTTCGATCCTAAGAGTTCTTTATCAGAATACTTATCTTCTATCTCTTTAATTAATTTAGACATATATTTTAGTTCTTGAATCTTTCTCTCTTTATCTGTGTCAAGCGACCGATCCGACATATTCCGGGAGATTTTATCAGTAAACCAACTGCACCATTTGCGTTTATCCCCTATTAGCTTTCCTTTTACTGTTAAATCAAATGAATTTGCAAATATATATGCCTTGGATTTTGGTAATGTGTGCAGTTTATCTGCTAATTCCTTTATAAAACTTTCACGCGCATCTTCTAAAAAGAATAGAGGTAAGCGGCCTAAGATTATTATCTCTGCTTTATCTCGTAGATCCTTAATCAAACCATCAGTTTGTGCATTTCCAATTACAATCACTTTCTTATGACTCGTAAATGCTAATGCCTCTCCTACTTTGCGAGAGAACTTCGTTAAAGCACGTTTGCCACTTAACGATACTAAACTTTCATCAAAATAGATAATGCTATTATTAGGGATATTTGCGATCTGGTCAGTAGAAACAACTCGATTAGGAAATTCCTTAGAAATTTCTTCCTCGAGTACCTCGGCGTCGAGCAGATAAAGCATCCTATCTTTATTATTTGCCATTAGCTTGTCAATCGCCGCCATGCTCAACAGAGTTTTACCCCATCGTTTCTGACCAATACATAACTGTGAAAAACTCGCGTCTGGATGATCTTGATTCTTAAGAAAATCGAAATATTTCTGGGTTACATCAGGATAACATAATGACTTTTTTTTACCCCAGTGATCGTTTCTGATTTGCTTTAGCAGCCCTTTTAATCCCATCATTTCTTATCCTCCCCTATGTTTTGCATCTTGGATCCTAAGCTCTTTATAGAATTGCTTAAAGTTTCGGGAATGCTGGTCATGTTGGGTAGTAAATTAACTTTTTTCATTCCCTCAATTGATTCCATTAGAATTGTTAACTGATAAAGCCCCCAGTGTTCCCCGGCTGCGAAGTTTAGCGCCTGTCGAATTTTAGCAAGATCTTTTTTGATCAACCTGGGCTTTGGATGTTTATATTTTGATAAATGCTTTTCTAAGATATTGCACATATCAACGAGTCGCTTTCTTGCGACTGGATCAGCACTAAGAGAGCCAATACTTCTAAGCGTAGTGCCTAATGAGACTGCTTTGTCCTTAAATTCGTTTCCGATTTCTTGTGTCTCCTCTAAACCCTTTTCAAGAGTCTCAACTAATTTAAGTAATAAAACAGTTGCAGACATATCTCGTGACGCTTGTAATTCTTCTTTATTCCCCATTTTTTAACCCCTATAGAAATGCAAATACTAATGCGATAAGAATTATTATTACTATTAAGATCGCAACACCCCATTTCTTTCCAATATTAAGCGTGTTTTTTCGCTCATAATAGTTAGAATCAAAGTAGTCGTCTCTAACTATTTCCCAAAACTGCTCGGATTCCTGATATAGTTCTTCGAATCCTGCCGCTCGGCGCCTCCATTTGTCTTCTGTTAGTCTGAGTTGCTCTGTCTTAGCTTCATAAAAATCAATTATGTTTCGCAAGCTCCGTATTACATTCATGCTTTTCTCGATATATGGATCCTTACTATTCTGGATTTTTTGCAGTCGAGCTTTTAGTTCTAACGTATCGCTTTCGGTCCACGCGACTGTAACTAAAGGTCTCGTATCTGTTAACCATGCCTCAATATTTAACGCGCATTTTGCAGCACGAGCCTTCGCTGAATACCCTTCGACTATTAAATCAATTCTTGATGGGTTAAATTCTATCCAAAAGGGGTAAGTTGTAATAAATATCGCCTTTTTAAATAAATGCTTTTCTGTATCAGAAAATTTCGTGTCTTCAGATAATTTTACTAAGTAGAAATAGACACCCTTTAGCTCAGTTTTCTTCTTTTCTTTTGCAAGAGCTACTATTTCTTTGTCTTTTCCCGTCAGTTTTTTATTCTCTTTTTCAGATTCAGAATCTTTTTTATCCCAAAGTTCTAAAAAAGCTTTAGCTTCGTTTATTAATTCTTTCTGTGATTCTTGCTTTGTTCCGAGAGTATAATCCATTAACTTAGCAGTCTCGACACCCCAAAGCATTTCTTCTGAATAATCCAAGTCTCTAATTGTCCAGGAGTCTAACCAGAGAACCCCGTCTATCATTTCTCTTTTATTTAATATAATCTGTGTTCTAACGTAGAATAGAACTGCAAAATAGATTATACCGCCTACTATAACATATATTAGATATTCGCTAAAGATCATTCCTAACATCATTAGCGGAAACATTGAATATGTCATTAGCATAGTCCAAAGATTTTCCCCTTTCCACATATCTCCCATTTTAATCCCTCTTATATTTCATACCTAATAAGATTGACAGAACTCCCCAAAGAGCCATCCCCAGTACCCAGACCGTCTTTTGCACGTCGATCGGGATAATGTCAAATACGTATATTATGTTTGGAACATAAACGTAAACTACACCGGATAAGATCCCCAAAAACAGTGCATAGAAAATCGTAAATAGTATTAAATTCGAAGCTTCTATCTTATCGATTCTGCCTTTGCTTTTTTTCTTTACTTTTCCCATATTTTTCTACCCTCCGAATGTTGCTTTATCTGCAAAATAATCACATGTAAAAAATAACATCATCTTAAGAATTACCCAAATGAATAGTATTTCCAAGAACTCGAACTCATCCCAGATATATGTTAGAAAACCTATCCAGATTAACAGGCCGTAGAATAGATCAATTAAAATAGTTCTAAGATAGTAATTTAAGGGTTTCACTAATTGTGAATATACCCGGGTAATCAGTCTTGCAACCCAGGATCCAATCATACCTGTTATAACTGCTACAAGAATTATAATTCCTAACTGTGATAGATCTTTCTCTAAGTCCACAATATAGAGTAAATATGCGGCAACCATAAAGATCCCAGATAGAGCTGCATTAAGCAGCCCATATGTAGTTTCGTTTTTATATACAACTCTACTCTTGCTTGCTTTCTGAACTTTCGTCATTTCTTTTTTCTCCTCCTTGCTTGTTTTCGAGTTCCTCCACGCCTTTTAATTTGCTTTTTAGTCGAGCGGGAATAGCGCTTATGTCTCTTATTTCTAACAGCTTTACTGGTTTTAGCCCAGTGGCCCTTAATCCAGTGGCGTTTTCGTCTGTGGGCTTTGGATGTTTTTACGTTAACCTTTTTTTTCGTTCTTTTCTTTCTTTTCTTTTTTTTTGCCATTTTAATCAGCTTCATATTTTGGAAAGATTCCTTTGACAGACCAGCCTAGCCACATTGCAATAATAACAGCAATTATTCCTTCCTGAACCCAAGTAGGAATATCTGTTTTACTAAACCAATAATAGATTAACGCGGTCGGCACCCCTAATATTATTATTGTCCAAATTAACCATTGTATAAATTCGACTGCTTCAAAACCTTTTTTCCCTTTCTTTTTCTTCACTTTTCCCAATCTTTACAACTCCCAATTTGAATACGCATAATTTTTATTGCTTTTTTTGCGTGAAAGCAAATATAACACGATAGAGAATATTAGCGCATAGGTCACCAGACTTATAATCCATAATAGCGTAACATTTGACAGAAAATAAATTGAAAAATAAGCTAGGATAATTGGAATCGCAATTATCTTTTCTAAAATATTTAGATCTTGAGTTATTTCAGGATATCGTAAGATAATTGCAATATAACAGATTAGGATCCAGAGAAATAAATTAACAATAAATCCAATTAGTGCAGCCCATAGCGAATATTTTCTGATTATTTTATTGCTGCTTAACAAACTGCTTATTATACTAATTATTGCAGATAATAAGAACCCTCCAAGAATTATTCCTGTAAGTAAATAGTCATTGGATCCAGATCTATCTATAATTAGATCTTTTAGCAACTGAGCCCAGATGACCTCAAACATTAGGAACAAGAGCACTCCTATAAATGTTATATTAAGAGCAATTCGGAATACTACTTTATAGGTAATTCTTTCTTGCATTTACTTTCTCTCCGTTTTCTTTTTTCTATTAATTTTTCCAATGATTTATAAAATCCTGGAATTTCTTCTATATTTTTTAGGTCGTCAGACCTATACGATGCTACTGCTGTCATCTTAAGTCTCCAGACCTATACTCCAATAACTACAGGATCTAATCCCAGCACTATAATAATATAGGTCGCCAGACCTATACCCACGATTATCCCGATAGTTTTCAAAATTTTTTCTATTTTTTTCATAATGTCACCAACCAGTTTCCTGTTGCGATAATATTTAGTATAAAATGGGCTAAGATCGGCACCGTAATATCATCAGTAAGAATATAAGCAATCCCGAATACACATCCTCCGAGAAATACTCCCACTAAAAGCCCTATGTTCCCATAATAATTCTGATGAAATGCTGCAAATCCAACTGCAGCAATTAAAACTGCGATTAATTTTGTTGTTAATTTTTTCTCCTGGTCAAACATTAGGAGCAAATTTATCAAAAATAATCGAAAGAATAATTCTTCACACACACTCGAAAAGACATAATAAAGTGCTTGCTCTGTGTTTGTTATAGTTAATACGTATTGACTAAGAACCTGAGTTACCATTGCGCCAACCAGCGTAATCATCGCGAAGAACCCCGTGTTTATGTTAAAATCGCGGAATCTAAAATTGAAATCAGATCTAATCGCCATGGTTCCGATTAGACCCATTAGACCCATTAAGGACTGTGCTAACGCATATCTGCCCCAGTCCCCTTCGAATCCTAAGCCTGCGTAATGACGGATCCCAAGATAACCCATTATTCCAATAGCAATTATGCTTAGAGTAATGGATACTTTTGTGTGGATCCCTTGATTATTGTATTCTCTCTTTACTTTAGATGCTTTTTTTACAGACATTAGTATAAACCCCTCTCGTCTCTTATTTTGCGGTTGGATTTACGTTTACGAGCCTTAGGTTCCCAACCAGAACGCTTTGCTTTAAAATACAACACTTCTATAATTGCAATTACGATTAATGCTGCAAGACCAAAATAAAACCAATCGTTTGCAGTAAGATCTATAACATCAGGTGTCTCCGGCACATTTTCAGAATAAAATCCTATGTCCACAGTGGTTTCGTTTAAATCTTCCCACTCGTCTAAATATTCCTCGTCTTCCAGCGAATAAACCCGATATTCTACATTACTCGAAGGCAGATATCTGTTTAGTTTATCTAAAGCATTCATTTGTAATGTTTCTATTTCTGCATTGTATCTTAGCATTAACTCAACGCTTTTGTTTCGATATTCGTTAATAAACGTGTAGTAATCTATGCTGTCGTTTAGATAATCTACGCTAAATTGTGTAGCATTATCCCAATCTAAAAAATCGCTAAACATTGAATACTGATAAATATGCGTTAGATACTCATTCTGTGTTAATATTAACGTCAGATTGCCGCTTATCGTGTTATTGATCGAAGTTAATTCTGCTTCTAAGCTATTTATTGCAGTATAAATCGAATTATTAACTAAATAAATACTCGAATTTAGACTTGCGAAACTCGTATTAATATTGTTCCCGAGTGCTGTAAATTGGTTCTGACAATAAACGTAAAGTGTTGTAATATTGTTCCCGATTGCGTTAATTGTTGTATTTTGTGAAAGCAATAAATTTCCTAACGTGGAGTTTACGTTGCTTAGATTTATATCAACATTTACGATTGACGAATTAATCTGCGATTGCGTATTCGTAATGTTAATTTCTACGTTCGTAATCTGATTGCCCAGCGTTGTGTTTACGTTGTTTATATTCGAGATCACATTTGCGAGCGTATTGCTTGAACTCAACAGCAATACATCATCCCCGTTTAGCGTATAAGAGTAATCTACAGTGGATCCATTGTTCCATTCAACTTCTATTTTATAATATCCCTGTGCAAGATCAAAATTTATGATCTCGTGCGGTCCTATATATTCGGACCAGAACTGCTCTGAATCATGATATATTGGATCCCTGCTAACATTAATGTGATGAAATTGCTCCAGGTAGTTACATATTTTTAAACTGTATAAATTAATCTGTGCATTGATCCAATTCTCATCCCGTGAGACCGTGTGACTTACGTTCTTTACCGAGATCCCATAGCGATCTTTAATTTCTATACTAACATTATCTCCTATCTCTCTGTAGAACTGCGGAGAATAAATAATAGAGTTATTAATATATACTTTATAATTTGAGAATTCCAAATAATTATTTTCTTGGTCCGCAATGCTAATAAAACAACTAATTACGTTAGCAGGTGTATAACTATAACTCGTTTGATTTGCAAGCGTGTCGTTTTCTAAATCATTGCTATAAAGATCTTGCACGTAAACATACGAAAAATTATAAAGCGAATCGCTAATGTTTGTAATTACGTAAGAGTAAGGATTAACAATCGTGCTGTAAACATGCGGGCTGTAATACGTTACGTTATACGTTTCTGAAGAGATTACTATAAAATCGCTAACATTAAGCAGAATCTTATCGAAAATTATCTCGAAATTGCTTTCGTTTTCTGCATAAATCGAGATATTAAATAACATCGATTCTGTAAAATATAGCGACTCGTATCGGTCTTCTGCGTGTTCTAATTCGATTAATGTAGTGCTGCTATTGCTGCTTATCTCTTCTGATTCGCTGCTGTAATCGTTGTAGATGCTTGTTTCTATAGATGTGCTGATATTGCTATAATAACTATAATTTAGATTAAAATTATAGAGTCTGTTATAGTCTAAATCGCTCGCATCGAACTGCATTGTAGTGTTTGCGATATACGATTGTTTGTAGATGTTATTATATGTCGTATAATCATCCCACGAGCAGCCGATTGCATCGATATAAGCGTTATCGCGTTTATATCGACCACGTATACAGAATCCGGTGAAATTTGTAGCATCTCCATCGATAAAATTCGAATCATCAAGTTCAAGAACTTGATTAATATAAAGGTCTTGAGTGTCTGTAGCACAATCGAAAGTTATTCTTATATGTATCCATTGATTTTCAGTGAACGTGGTTAGCATTGTCCAAGACCCACCCTCATGATATTGTATATCACCATCAGTGAAGGTAATTAGTGTCCCACGCTTGTTGGGAGATGATGATTTATTTAAATACATTAAAAACCACCGGCAATTACCTAAATTTAACCAAAATTCGATCGATCCTTCTGAAACTGCACTACTGAATTCAAATTCTGTATTGTAGTATGCAGAATCAGAGTCTGCATCAAAATAAGCAGGATAGTAATGTCCATCCTGCTCCTCTACAATATCGATTGACCCAATTGAATTATATTCTGTCCAATTTTCTGGGGCACAAGGATATGTATCTTTAAACTTCTCAACTCCTGCCGCCCATTGGTAGTCTCCATCATCAATTGTCTTGTTAATATACTCTGGGGTCAATTTTAGACATTCTGCATTGTTACTTTCTAAAACGCTGTAATCGCTGCTGTTCTTAGTTCCCGAATTTACAGTTACAGTCTCGGGCGTCTTTTGAACGCTGTTTATCTCATATTCTTGTTCTGTAACGTTGCTACTAAGCAACTGTCTTTCAGCAGAATAGAGAGAAGCGTTCACGGGTTCACCCGCATTATTTGCGATCTTAAGCGAATTAATCGTAATTGTTCTATACGTCGTAAATAGAACATCGTTTGTGTCCTCGTATATTAGATCACTTGTTTCTTTATCGTATATTCTTAAACGATAATAACAGAAACTAAGAGTTAAGTCTCGCAGATCTTGCTCAAACCAATCCCAATACCAGCCGTCAGTTCCCTCAAGCGATTTATCATATGATGTTATTACAGGTGACTTTACTTCAGCACGAATATTTTCGAAATTATAATATGTTGAATTTATTGAAATTTGCGGCTGTAAATAGTATTCTAATTTTATTCTGTCATTAGCAGAGTTTGCAGTATCGCTCAGCGATCCTGCTGAGTTATAAGTTGAATAATCGACTGATAGCGTTATCTCATCTGTCTCAGGATAGAAAAATCTAACATCATTTGTGTTGTTCCGAAAATATACATTCATTCTGTTATTTGTCGAGTTTATTCTATGATAGAGATCACCTGAAACTGTTAAACACTGATACGATGTGTCAGCAACACCCGTAAATGTCTGATAATTATCAAAGATCCCAGCGACGTTTGATGAGTCTGCCTCAGACCCGTTATGCGCATAAATCATTTCAACATGATCAGTAGTGTAAAGATAGTTCGGTCGGAACGTAACCGTGCCTGAGAAATCAGTATCATATACACTTGAAACGCTCGTTTTAGCGAACTGATTTCCTCTTAAATATTCTGTTCTAATAATTGACCAGTGATCGTATCCTGTGTTCGCAAAAATTAGTTGTGTTGCAGAACTTTCAACATCTTTTTTAACTATCTCCGAATATTGCGCTTGATTAACTTGACTAATAAGCATAATTAAAAAAATTAATAGTAATGTTAAATTTCGTAACTTGTTTTTTTGCATTTTAAATTACCTCCAATTTATTTTTTTTATAGTTAGGTGGTGCATGGGGGGTTTGAACCCCCGGGTTAATTCTTGCAATCGAGGAAAAAAACAAAAGAAAAAGCATAACTGCACCATAGATTGCTTTTACGTTAGTTTTACTCGCGTTTTTCCCCATTATTAAAGCACCTTTTTTTTAAAAATAAAAAAAATTTTGTTTTAGAAATAAATAAAGAAAAGTGTTTTTAACGTTTAGAAACCTTGCTACCTATGTTAATTGTCGTTGATTTACTGCGTCCACGGCTCCTCGTTCCCGCACCAAACTTTATCTTCAGTATTATCATTGTTATTGTTATTGCAACCGCGATTCCTATTATTACAAATAACCAGTTTTGTTCCCACCATAGTTCTGTGTTTGATTTACCTTCGTAAGGAACATTAACACTTTCTCCGCCAATTGCAGTTGACCAATAGTAATTTTCGAGATATAGCCGAACATCTTCTAAATTGTAACCGGAATCTTCTATATTTATCGACAGAGTAGTTTCAACGAAAAATTCAAATGCAAATTCAACATGGATTTGGTAGTTCTTAACATGCCAGCCGATTACGCGTGAATATGTCTTATCGACGATATTAGAACTATACTCATTTATAATACCCGCTCGAACATCCCAGAAGTTCTTTTTTACATCGACTAATACATAATCTCGTTTGATCAGCCGAACATTTTGATATTTAACCTTTACGTCTGGCACGAGAGACATTTCAAATCCAGACTGCATGACATAGTCGTTTCCGATTGTTGGTGCTTGTTTTTTACCTTGCTGTACTGTAGCATCGTGCATTAGCCCACTAGGATATACGCCAAGTGCTTGTAGCTCTGAAACGTCTGACGCGGGGGTATCTCCGAGACTTCCGATCGTGTCCTCATCAAAAACATCTGTTACTGAGAACTCTACAGGTTGCATATTTCGTGCCCAATAGTCGCTGTATTCTCCTATCTCTAAATCATAGCTATCAGTTATTGTAACCTTTCTTGTAGTAGCTGTTAATCCATCTGATGTTATAGTAAGTCCACTTTGTTTTATGTCGTTTGTATCCTCAAGATTCACTAGTTTGACGTCCATTTGAACGTTACCATCTATTCCTGAGATTTGTGTATTAATACGTCCGAGATCATAATATTCCCAGCGACAATAATACGAATCACCAGATCCAGTTCTAAATGTTGGACTTGATACGCGTTCAATTTCGACGTATTTTGTATTTTGTGACCATTTTTTTTCTGCTTCTTGATAGACTTGTTTCGTCGAAAATTTTGAGTAAAAGTTAGCTGCTGCATGTCCCTTTACTAACGCCGTTGTCGTTGTTGTATTTGTATTATGAATCACATCATATGTTTCGATGCTCGTAATACTACGCTCCCCTATTTCTGTTACGATTCCGTCTGGAACATTGCTAAAATTTATTAGAATATTGGAACCTGTTAATGGTCCAGCTGAAAGTAAAGTCATCAGCGGAAATGTTATAATAACACTTGTAATTATCAGTATAATGATGATTCTTTTCTTAAGTGTCAATTTATTTCTTTTAGATTTTGTAACTCTACTCATTTTCTTAACCCATGTTGTGGTTTTATTTTATTTATTACTATTTACTGTTCACGTAAGTGTATTGAACCAAGCCCAAGCCAACAGACTTAAACAGACTTACGTGAAAAGAAAATAAAAAATTTTGATTTATTTTCGCAGCATTAAAAAAAAGCTGTGTAATTTTTTTTTGTTTAGGCAGCTATTGTCGAGTAAGTGCTATCCCATGCGGCAGTTGTTATATCGCCCGTGACATCAATTCTTCCGCTATATGCGTTTGAGAATTTAATATCATCTGCGAATTCTAACTCGAATTCGAGAGAACCAGGTGCTGTTTTTGCATTTGCACACAACAAAAATATATTTGTTCCTGAAATTTGTGCATACCAATCATCGCCGTATTCGTCTCCGATCGTAATGTTTATCTGTGCAGCATTACCGTCGACGGTAGAAATCGTTGTGTTCATTACGATCTTAAATCCGAAAACGTTTGTGTATTGTTCAAACACTTTGCTATAATCATCGTCTGCGTCATCGCTGACAACGTAAAGCGGTGCTTGACAACGCCATTGTCTTTCGTCATATAAGTCTTGTAATTCGGACTCGGTAAAATCATCGACGTCGCTGTCGTCGATTGACCAGTCGTTCCCGCTATGGGAATTTGCAGTTGTGTAGTGTGGAAAATCCCATGTTGCGGTGTAATTGTCGTCGTCGGCACTATTTGCGACAAGCGGTGCCATATCAGTTGTATTTAGAATGTTAAAGTTTACATCGCTGGAAAGATGATAAGCATAAATTGGATAGTCTTGTATGTTATTAGCAGTGCTTAACCAATGAAAGTTATTTGAAAATACAGAATCTCCGTCGGGGTCAACTTCGATCCAGACCCCATATTCGTATTTCGTAAGATCAATTGCTATATCATCGATGTCTTTTGAAGAGACTGTTTCCTCGAAATTATTTAAATTCCGCAAATCCTCCTCGCTATTATACGTTTTATCTGGATCCCACGTCCAGATCGAGACTTCTACGAAGCCTCCAACGTTTTCGCCATCTGTGTATGAGAATCCATTAAATGTGCTCTTAGTTGCCCCAGCGGACCACCAGCCGAGATAATCCCCAAGAAAGTATCCGGCGATACAGAGTGTAGCAATAATGCCAACAGTTACATAAGGATTAGTCTTACCCTTCTTTGCTTTTGATACTGACATATTTATCTCCTTTTTTTTTTATTTTGAGTAATTTCAGGATCAAAAAATTCACCAGATTATTAATAATCCAGATCATCAAAATTTTCAATCGAGAAAGACTCGATAATTGTTGTTATGAAAAAATTTAGAACTCGTCATTTATATTTATCTCTCTAAATATTGCTCGTATTCATAAAATGTTGGGATCAGTTCGGGATCGGCTTGTGATTCATAGGTGATTCGTTTTCTATGTTTGGGATCAGTTCGGGATCGGCTGGTGATTCATCCATGATCCAATAACCTACAATAACCTAATTTAATAATGTTAAAATAATGCTAATGTAATAATGAATAACGTTTGTGGGAATTATTTTCAGCAGCGACGCGAATGCTTTTACATTGAATGCAGAATAATGCAACGCGCTGACTAACTGCCCGAAAGTCTGCACGATGAAGACTTGTTTTATTAATTATTATTTTTGCAATATTTCGACTTGCAAAAGTCGGACACTTCCGAGCGTAATCCTTAATAATTTTGAGGATTATTTCGTCTGTCAAATCCTCTTGCACTGATTTAATCGTTGCAAACGTTTGCGTTTCAGTCGCCAATTTTCATACCTCATATATAATTAGATTTATAATTTCATATTACCGTTTAATTCTCGAACCAAAAAATTCAGGAGGTGAACTATTAAATGGTCGAGGCCGAAACTGATGAAAAAAGTGTAACATTTCAGATATTTGAGTTTATTCGAGATCTTCAACTTGGTACAAAAAATAATTTCACTAATAAAATTAAAGAAAAAACTGACCTTAAGAAAAAAGAAGAAAGTGAAGTGACAAAGATAATAAATGACTTAGAAAAAAAGATCTCTGGGTATGAATCGTTCAAGAAAGCAATTAAGAATTTTCAAAGCGCTCATCAACGCTTGATGAACCTTAATATTAGAAATCTCTAGGAGGTTGAGGTTGTTGGCTAACTTGATCTGGATCAATGAAATTTGGCTAACTTGATCTTACAAGATCAAGGGAAATTCTTAGTCTAGCTTGCGAGAATTCTTATTAGATTAGGAAAAATGTGATTTTTTGATTTTCCTTGATCCATTGATCCTCCTGAGGATATGTTAACTTATAATTTTGTGTGAAAAATTTTACGCGCGCACACATGAAGGTATATATTTTTAAAATCTGGATCAATGGATCAAGTTAGGATACAGATCTCACTAATATTAATATAGAGGTTTATAAATCTGAGATTCGGCAAGTCGTTAAAGTCAAGTTAGGATCAAGTTAATGTCAAGTTGGATCAAGTTAGAAAAAAATATGATAAGATTAGTTTATGAAGTTTTTTTTTTCTACTTCGATGCCTAATTGTTATTTATAATCTGTTAATTTGTTTTCTCTTAATATCGAAATGATCTTATCTCGCGAAATTTCAAAATCTAATTCACAATCGTTAATAAACTCGTCAATATTAAGATCATTTTTTTTTCTACCAATTTCTAATAACAACTTTCGCTTAATTTGTTCTTCAATTGATGGTGGTTGCAGAAAATGATGCTTTGGTATTGCAACACACCAACGAGCATTCGTGCGTTTAAGTTTTACTGGATCTGATTCATCAATAATTAAAGCTGTATGACGTCCATAACTTGCATCAGGAAAAATCTTATTTACTTTAACAGCGAAACTTTTTAGCGTCCATTTTTTCGCTAAATGACCTTCAAATTTATCTTGTAATTCACGAAGATTTGACGTTCTCCATTGAAATACGTCAACCTTCTCATTATTAATTTCAATGGTCCCTTCATTAAGTGGTGTTTTAATCCAATTATGTGGTTCCCAGAAGTAGACTTGCGATCGTGCGTCATATTTAATACATCCTTGCTCAACTTGGTATTCGATTAAATCAAGCAGAGTTTCTTGATTTGTTCCGCGTGTATTTTCGAGCGTTGGTAGTATTTCATCTAATTTTGTATCAATATTGAAAATCTCCCGCAATAACTTTTTTCCGAAAGCAAATACCAGATAAATATTTCGCTCACGCGGTTCGAGATAGGAAAGGTCTGGTGTCTTTATGCTCCGAATATATTTCTTCAAATCATTTAATTTCCAATCTTTTGTATAATTATATAGAATCCACGCGATGCTTCCTTTAGGAACGGCATCTCGTGCAGCAATCCAATCTGCTTCATTTTCGTCGAGTTCATCAATTATGGTCCAATAGATCCGGGTTAAAAAGGCATCATCTGTAAACCAGTCGGGTGGATCGTTAAAAGCAACAGCAATACTACTACATAACGGTTTATCTACAACCGCAAACTGCTTGCCAGCACCAGCACCCTTTCTCGTAAAGTTTGACGGTTCAGTTAAGTAAGACTTTATAAAATCAACCATCCATGGCGCCGCGTGACTTACATCATCAATAAAAACTGGAAACGTTGATGATGCTAATAACCCGCCGAATCTACTTGCACTTTCAATATTTTCTGCAGTATACATTTGGTTATGATGTGCATAAAATTGAGTTGTAAACGCTTTCATGAATTCACTTTTCCCGAGTCCGGGTGGACCTTGTAATGTCAAACCTGGCATTATCGCTTTCCACTCGCGGAATGTATAAAAGAATGGTGCTGCTAATGCCCATTGAAACAATTGATCCTTGTGTTTTATCCCGGTAATATCAAAGAATTCTCGAAATTTATCGATAATAATTTGTTTTTGCTTTTCAAATTCCTTGCTCTTGTTAAAGACGTCCTGAAAGTTTTTGTAAATTTCATTGCCAGTGTGTTCTTGTATAATTATAATTGAATTATGCGGTAATCTCCAGCCATCTTTCGTAAAACCTATTATGTCTGTTACTATCTTCGTCTCATCTTTGAATTTTGAGACAAAATGCTGCAACGGCATCGTGCAATGATTTATACCTTTATTGCTAACCGCACAGTTTGTCTGAAGAATATTTTTAATATCATTAATATCAGCGTTGTAGAAACCAAAACGATTATCGGCGATCTTTATGTATCCAATATACTTCCACGTTTCAATAGGTCCTTCCTTTATTCGATATCTGTGTTCTATATGAAATTTATCCCATCTCATTAGCACTTCACATGTTACATTATCATTAACTTGATCAAGGAAAATTCCGTGATCATTCAAATAAACTCGTTGTTTATTATCGAGAACCTCTTGATAGGGATGTTCATCGAATTTATCCATACTATTAGTTTCGATATAACATCTAGCTTTGTTAATAAGACCACGTCGATTACGCTGTATTTCTTCTCGATATATACCCATTAATCTAATATGATCACCATGCATAATGCCGACATCATCATCATAAACAATAGTCTTGACAAAATTATTAAATTTCAGCGGATGTTCTGTGAATTTACGAATCCATAAATATTGGACATTCAGCGGATCACTTTTATCTGGAAGAAATTTAAAAGATTTTGTATTTTTACAAGCGGGATTTAAACATCGTATAGGTTCTCTTAAATAGGGTTCTAAGATGTCTTGTCCAATTTCAAATTCCGTTGAACAAATTGGACAAATAAATGTAGCTGATTTGTATTTAGTAAATAATTCAGATACTCCAACCACTTCACCCTTTATTAAAATCAATTGTCCGCTGAATTTAGCTTTTAGTGCGCTTATATCGACCTGATTAAAATCATTTTCACTCACAATCTCTATACGAACATCAAATCCAAGATGATCTTTGATATACTCCTTACAATACACTAATAATTCGTCAGGGTGCTTCATCAAATGTATGCAGAGATTTTTATTATAGTTATAGAGATGCTCTAAGTTAATTCTAATTCTGTCTCTGCTGATTCTTGTTTCATTTAACCGTTCAACGTATATTTGCTGGTCGTTTGAATCTATATATTGCGTAAAAAAGTCTTGAAATTGCTTATAAAAACTAATTTCTTCGTCATCAATTTCAATATCCTTTTCAATATCTTTTTTCTCCTTTTTTGTGCTACTTTCCACCACGATATCCACCATCTGAAAATTAATATTACAAGTAATATTTAAAGCTAGGAATTTCGTAAAAAATGAGTTATAGATAGTTTGTAATTAAGTCGCTTGAAGTCCGTTCGATTCTTTCTTCTGCCCGCTTTCTATAATTCTCTTCAATCTCAATTCCAAAGTAATTTCTATTTAGTTTTCTACACATAATCCCGACGGATCCAATTCCCATGAAAGGATCTAAAGTGTAACCGTTTGACGGGCAAAAAAATTTGATAATATCACGCCATAATTCCGGGTTTGTTTCGTTAATATGTTCCTTTGGTTTTGCCCCAAATTCTCCGCCATTTGTATCGCGCAGTCTAATAACAGAGCGGAATGATTTATTGCGTGAAGATCCATGTGAACAGCTTTTTAGCTTTTTCTTTCTTAGATTCTTTAGAAAATATGATCTTCTAGCACCTTTCGGCCGATAAAAACAAATCAATTCGTGTTGTTTTCTTATATAATAACCTACACCTATACGCTCTTTATCCCAGATGCAGTCCCCCATATATTCAAAATATTTACTTGTAGTCGAGAAAAGATTCTAACTAGATCTAACTAGTGTATCGTCAAAGTCAAAAACAAATGCATTCTTGCTCTTATTTTCTACTATTGTCATGATATTTCACTTTTCACTATCCCGCGCAGTAAGCAGTAAAACCACTGCACGTGTGGACTGAAATTAATAAAATTAGTCTGATGAACCAAGAATAAAAAAAAGAAATAGAAAAATAGATTTTAGTTGTTTGTTATTTATATAAATACTACTGCCGGTTTAGACGTATTAAGCGTATTAATTTTATCAACGAGTTTTTTAAAATATAAGATTGTCAGTTTTTCTTTTTCAGAATCTATTTCATTTCTGTAAAATGAGTTTATGAGATCAATAGACTCTTGCCGGTCTTTACAATCCGTATCTTTAAGTAGGAAATTAGTATCGATCTTATTGATTATTTTCTTTTCTTTGCGTAGAAGTTTTGCTGCAAATAAGAACCTTTTATTGTTTTTCTGCTTTAGAAATACGTTATAAACCTGTCCCGCTTTGTATCTATCATATCGTCTAATCGTAGTAAATTCTAAGTCGTTTAGTTTTGTATAGAACTTTGAAAAATATATTATATTCAAGCTAATCACCTGAGTAATTTTTACCTTCTCACTTGCGAGATTTTGAAATCTCAATGGCAAGCGTTAGTTTGTCTAAAAATAAGATTCTAGACTTTTCTGGTTCCTATCATTTCTGCTCAATATATTTCTAATACTGTCTTTAAATCTAATTATATTCCTACCATTGTGATTCTCATATTTACGAATTTTCTTCTCGAGTTCTGTTAAGAAACAAAGTTCCTTTGTTTTCCTAATTTTATTATAATAGAATTCTTCTTCTGGTGTTTCTGCATCATTAAGATTAAAATTATTAATTGTCCCGATCCAAATTGATTCTGTGCAATACGGATAAATTTTCTTTACTAATTCCATAGGCTGATCGGTTAGCATTGGCTCTATGGATACACTTGTCTTATAACCCATGTTAAATGCCGTTTTAAGACATTTTAATCTCTCTTGCAGACCGGGGGCGCCAGGCTCCCACCATTTCATTTGCTTGGAAGAGTGTGTCGTAATTGTAAACCTAAATTGAATTAATTTTTTAAACTGATGAAGGTGCTTTTTTATAATTACTAACCCTTGTATCACATCAAAGTTTGGCTTTGTGGTTATTAGAACCCTATTACCTGCCTTCAATATTTTTTCTAATACAGGATACCAAATCACCCATTCTCCCGGAAATAAGTCTGAAGTAGATTGAAACATGATTCTACCCTTTATTTTTTTCCAGTTTTTTTCACGAATATGGCGTTTTGGCTTTACATGAGTCCATTCTTCTGGCTTGTTTATACGTCCATATCGTAATGCCATTTTACGTGCATAACAATATTTACAATTATAATAACAACCTTTGTAAACATTAACGTTCTTATCTGCCCATTCTTTTGTTCCTTTCGTTGGCATACTATTTTCACCTATAGATTCCTTCCAACCTTCTAAAACGATACGATAAAATAAAAAAATAGAATAAAATAATTGGATTTATAAGTTTATAAAAAATAACTTATATTTTCATCTTTCTTATATGTTTTAGGATTAGCCACTAATCCAATCTTTAAATACACATCCAATAAAACGCGTAAGTCGTGTTTAGATTTGAAGTCATTCATCATTTTCTTAATTTCGGGATCTTTAGAAAAATAATTTTCTAAATTTTCAACCTTAGCCCTCAATTTAGTCTCCAATTTTGTAATATCATCCAAAACTTCTTTTGGTGGCATAAATCCACTCTGTGTTATTGGTATCAATTTTCTATTAGTTTTGTCCTTGATTCTACTTTCTTTACCCATATCATGTCATCCCATTTTAGATTAGAAACTGATTTCGCTTGTGAGAAAGTGAATTCTCGAGAACAAGCGTTATTTTGAAAGCAAAAAAAAAAGAAGATAGATAGAAAACTATTTTTCTTATAATTTATTAGAGATAGCGATTAACCCATGCCGGTAATTTCCCTTCTTTAATAGGATGATGAATATTACCAATTACAGTAGTGCATTTAGGGCTAGGGTTTAGATTCCCTATTTTGTTTATTCTATACACGTAGCTCTCTTTATCCTTTTTAACAATAGCGAATATATTCTCATCAGTCATTTTCTGTTTTTTCTTCTGTGCTTGTCTATTATTCTCGCTCTGGTTGTCTAAGGTCGTAATATCTATATCAAGATCCTTCCGCAAATTTGAGATAATATCAATAATAAAATCTCGAATTGCAACTCGGATTAATTCACTTCTACTTGGATAAAGGTCTTTGTTTTTCAATATTTCTTCTATGATTTTAAGAGATTCTCTCTTAAGATTTACTGTGATTAACCGCATATTCAGGACGCTCCTACAGACTCTTCCTTAACTTGAATTAGTTTCGGCAATCCTTTACTCAGCAACGTATCAAGATTATCGCTGAATAAAAACTCCTTACGAAGGAGTTTATCGATAGCATGTCTTGCAGCAGCGCTTCTACTTATAAAGAAACCATTGTCACAAAGAAGATCTAAAATATCTATGAATTTATTTGGTAACATCACGCTGATTATTTCCTTCTTTTTTTCATTCATTTTTAACACCTTTATTTTTTACAATTTTATATAATTTATTAGCGCATCTTTGCGCTCTAATATAGTTCTCATAATTAAATTCACTTATATCAAAAAATGTTACAAAAATTTTTGCTGCAATTGAATTTATTTCATTAAAATAACTATCTAATTGAGATTGCTTTTGCATTCTAAACATCTCAGATATCTTCAATCTTTTTAATAATAAGCGAAAATTCTTTTGCATATTTTGCATAGTCACGTATGCCATACGCAGGAATTGTATAAATTAAATTAAAGCAATAACTAACGTTGAGTAGTGCATCTTGTAGAATAAAGCAGTGGTGTTTTGATCCAATATAATAAATTCTTTTTCTCTTCGGTTCCTTATCTTTAAGAAAACCCAGAAAGATGCCGAGTCTGCGGACCAGTTGCCACCTATCTCTTATTGTCAAGTTTCCAGGCGGATAATCGTAATCTGGACAGTGCTTTTCAAGTGCATAAGGAATAACGGTTTGTGGTTCACTTATTATTATTTTTTCAAAATTCTCATTTTTAGTTATTGCCTTTAAAAATCCATGCGTAACACTCTTACTTATTGGTTTTTGACTTGCACAAGGTAAAAAAACAATTGGTTTCTCTGTTTTATGGTTGAATTCTTTAAGCACCTTCACGTAGAATGCTTGATTATCGTGTGAATAGAAATCAGCATTATTTTCGATATCTTTATGCCATTCAGGTGATAAATAACTTTGATAAAAATTAGGCGGTCTCATAAAAATTTCTCCTAGATAACTTTAGATAAAAAAAATTTTTGTGGGAAAAATGGGAAAAAACAGCTAAAAAGAAACGAAATCTTGTGGGAAAGGGAGGACTAAAAACCGCGAGAACTTTAATTAGAACGACTTATCTTTTTAAAAAAACCTTTTATACTTAATTTGTGATACCATTTTACTATCACATTCAAACAGCTCCGATAGGGGCTATTGAACCTCTACATCACTTCAACATCACAAGAATATTAATGTTTCTTGTGTTTCTATTTTCTATGTTATGGTTTGATAAGTGAAGTATATTTAAAGATCTTATGATAATAGCGTTCAAATAGTTTTTGACATTTTTCAGGTTCTTGAATCGGATCAAGACTGCTGTAAATACCATCAGTATCTTGTTTATGAGAAGAGAGAGTTCGACGATCAACGATATCCATCTGATTTTCCTTCCAAAGTCGTTTAATAGATCTCCTAAAATCATGTAATGTCGCTTCAGTGTATCTATGACAAATGAATTGCATTTGTTTTGGTGTAATTCCGAAAATAAGTTCGTCGTCTTTTATTCCGTTAAATTTACAGTAAGCTGCAAGCTCATCAAAATATTCTTTAGTGTGAAAATATCGATTTATTTGCTTTCCGTGTCTATTTTTCTGTCCTTTTGAACCTTTCTCATACAAATCAAAATATCCAACAGTAAAATTGATATTATTAAACGTTAGGGACGCTGCTCCACCTTGTCTGCAAGTAGACAAGAAAAGCTTTAAGAGAATATAATGATACCAAGGACTTTTATGTAGTGCATCTTGAAGTATCTCGCTAATCTGTTTTTCGTTTAAGTATATTGGAACTCGATGAAACCCGTCATCAGTAAAGTTTATGTCGTTAAAAACCAATGAGTAATCAATAGTATTATAGTTTTTACCTTTTTTACGATAATTCCGATTTATAAACTGTATAAGATGAAATAAGGTATTCCAACGGCGTCTTTTACTATTTTGTGTTAAGTCAAGTGATTGAATATATTTTTTATATTTATCGAGATCCTCAACTTTATAGTCCAATATATATAATTTACCGTTAGCTTGGTAGAGGAAATCAAACGCATACCTGAGCCTTCTACGTTCATTATATTGTGTCTTTTTGCTTGGGAAACTGCGTATATATTCTTCTATATCCTTTTTGTTAGGATCATTTCTATCTAAATTAGGATTGCTTTTTTTAGCATGCCCCACTTCTACTGTCCATGGGTCATTCCAGCGTTTTTTCCTTTTATTTGTTCTATTTGGATAATTCATTTCTTGACCACTTCCCTTTATTATTCATTGTTACTTTGTTTTCATCACTGAGCTTAGTCAATATAGCCCACACCTCTAAAACCGACATATCGGAAAACTCATTTGCTATTGATAATTCACTCTGAGGTATCTCAGTTAGAGATAATAGATTTAATATTTTCATCTCATTCTCTTCATCCGTTGTAATCTCTTTCGATATGTTTCGATTCATCATATCTAATTGGTCCATCACTATACTTCGCTGTTCTTTCAAGTCTATTATGTTTGCGTTAATGTCTTGTAGTTTTAAGTCAATTTGATTTGTATCTTGTTGCGTGTCTTCGTTAAGATAATTAAATAGAAGATTACAGATATGTGCGTTAAGCGAGATACCCCTTTCCCTCGCTTCTCGATTTAGTAACTTCTTCGTTGAAGGCGGCATTCTTAATGGAAATGAGTTTTGCTTTTTGCTTTTCGAGTTCTTTGATTTCATTATTAATTCTCAACAACCTGTCTTTTTTTTCTAAAAATTTCCTATATTGCTGCTCTAAAATTGCTGACATTTTAATCACGTTTTTATTTATATTTCAAGCGTCTGGAATTGAACCAGAATCCGCTTGCTTCGTAGTAAGTAGAAAAAATGGAGCGGGAGATTAGACTGAGTAAAGAAGTATAAAAAAATAATGAGTTTTTCTTCGGAGGCAAACTCAGCCCAATGGCGTAAAAAAAAGAAATAGTCAATACAATAAAAAAACAAAAGTGACATGAAATACTTTCTCCCGCATGTTTTTAATCGTTTAATCAAGCCGTTTAATCAAGCGAGAGTCGGGAATTGCACCCGAATCTACTTCACAAAATCAGTTATTAATTTTCACTCGTTTCAGATTGATTCAAATAAGTCCCCCGCCTCTTTGTCTGTTAACTCGTTTACTGCTACTAATTTATCAGATATATCTTGCAGTGCATGTTCAACAAAATTAAAACTCTCATCGATTATAATTGAGTAACAATTAATTCCTTTCTCTTTTTTAAGATCTAAGAATTGCACTTTTAATTTTTCATCTAAGTGTCCGTCTCCATCAGTTATCCAAACAAGATCTGCTCTTTTATAATCTTCATGTTTTTCAAAATATTCGGTGGCTTTTTTTAAAGGATCATTAAATGAAGTTCCACCACCTGTAAAAAATTCTGCAAGTTTCAGTAATCGGTTCCAGTGGTCTTTTCTGCTCTTCATATCAAATTCAAATATCTTGCGGACTCTTCCATCAAATAAAATGACAACTGAATTACGCTTTTGTTTTAATGCTATCATACACAATGCTAAAGCGACAGCCTTGGCAGTAGCATCTCGATCACCACTCATACTACCACTTACATCAAGACAACTAATAATAGGTCCTTTTTTCGTTTTTTTCTTTCCTGAATGTTCGTAAATTAGTAATTCATTTTCGATATATCGCTTATCAAATAATCTCTCAGCTTGTGGATCTAGTAAATTTAATAATTCACTCGGAATCAAATGCTGTAGATTATTGCCCATAGTAATATTTTCAATAGTTTCAACAGCATGTTTTGTTTTTTCACGTTGCTTTCTTTCAGCAAGACGTTTCATTCTACCAAGTATTTCAATTAGTTTTTTGAATTTTTTATTAGAAACATAAATCTTGGAAAATTTTAGTCGCTCTTCAATTGAAACTTTTTGAAATGATCCACTTCCCAATCCTCTCCCAGAGAACATCTGATTTTGGGCATTCATTACATCATTTGCTGTCTGCATTGCACTATTACAACTTACTTGATTTGCTACTTGCATTTGTTTTTTGAGTTGTTGCTTTGTCTGTCTAATCTGTTGTTTCATCTGTTTTTTCAAAGATTGAGCTTGTTGATGTTCTCCTAATGCTTGTAGATTCTTTAGTTCTTGATGTTGTTTCGCAAGAATTCGTTTGTATTCATTTATTTTCTTTTGATGATTCTTAATTTGTTCAAAAAGACCCTTATTCTGCTCAAGGATAGATTCACTAAGAGTCGCCGCCGCAATCGCACTACCTGCTTCGTCTAATTTCGTATATGCTCTAAGTTGTTTCCAAGATGGAGAATTCATAGCTTCTTTTATGAAGCGTCTGTTAATTTTATAGTCCGTCTGAATAAAGTTTTCATCCTCCATTTCTGGGACATACTTAAACAAGCTATTGAAAATATCTTTTGTCATTTCAGGATAATACGGATAATCTGCAGCATGACCGACCAAGTTGTCTTTTAACTCAGATTTATAAAACATTTTGCTGAATTTGCTAGAATCATACGAGTCATGTTTTATATTTTGCTTTGTAAGTGTTTTTTGTGTGATGTCCATCATATTAATCACCTACTATATCTTAAAGTTCAGAAAAATGCTTTCATTTTGTCTTTCTGTATCCTTTGACCTTCAGAAACAATTTCCTTTAATATCTTCTCTGCAACTTTTAATACTTTTTTGCTGAGATTTTTTGAATTAATTATTTCCTCTATTTCTTGCTTAATTTTGTTTAATTTTTCAAGCGTCTCCATTATTAATGCTAGTTCATCGGGTTTTTTTGGATCCTTAGCTTTAACAGATTTACACATTTCATGAGCTTGAGACATTAGAGTTTTAATCTCAGCAAGCGCTGGTTGAACAATTCTAGCTATTGTTTGCTCAATTGTAGACACATGTTCCTTTTCACCCCATAGGATATGTTTCAGCACAAACAAGTCCTCTTCAGTAACGACTTCTCTCGCGTCTATAAGTGCGCTTGCTTTAAGTGCAATTAACGCCCATCGAAACCGTCTATCACTCGGACAAATTCCATCTTCACGTAACTCTTCACGAATCCTCACGATCTTGTCAATTATTCCGCTTACATCTATCTCATGCAATTTAACTTGTAGGTCTTTGATCTCATCTCGATGAATTACATCGTTCTTATTTGGTAAGAAGTCTCTGTCAAGTTGTAGCATTGATTTAAACGTATTTGGTTCACCAATATACTTCACTAAGTGTCTAAACAAAAATCTATCAAAATAAGCAACTAAATTTGATTCCTCAGGTAAAAAGTTAGTCGCACCAAACAGACTTTGTAGTGCTGCGGATTTTCCTTCAAATGTTCTTTCATTCATCAAGCTGTTACATTTATTTAAGACCGAACTATTTGCATTAAAAACTTCGTCAACATAGACAATCTCGGAATCTTGCATCATACCACTGCTCTTTCTTGTATAATTGCCCCGCTTAAGTTCATTTAGATCAAATGGACCAAATAATTCCTCTGGTGTGCTGAATTTTGACAATTGATATGAAAACATCGAGAATCCATCAAATCCTTTTGTGAAACTCTCAATCAATGCGGATTTTGCAGTTCCAGGCGGTCCGACTTGAATTTGGTGTTGTTGACTTAGAACACATAAGAACATTGTTTCAACAATTTCATCACGCTCTTTAAAATATTGCTGAAGCGCACTTTTTTGGCGTTTTAGTTTTTCGATTGCAGCCAATTGTTTAGTTGCATAAAAACTTGATTGTGCTGCTATTTCACTACTTTTTTTGCTTTCCATTACCATTTTTTTCACTTCCACCGGGAGTCTTTGACAACTCATACCGGGTGTTGTTTAATGTTTGAATTGAATAAAATAAAAAAAGGTTAATTAAAAATAAAAAAGATTTAGGTTGTTTTTACTGGTTCTTTGTCTTTTATTCCAAGTTCCTCTAGTCCTTTGTCGATATCATCTATTTCATCAATGTTTGAGTCATCAGCATCTTCGTCATCATCAATGTCACTATCGAGGTTTTTCTTTTTCTTCGACTTTTTTGAAGCGTTTGCAAGTGCTGCGGTTATACTTTGTTGTGTGTTAGTAATTGTAAGTTTTATAGCGTTCGTAGGTCCAAGAGGAAATGCTGCAAGCCTTTTTCTGATGATATCCCGCTCACCGCTGATTTTTAAATCTATTGTAATTCCTGATGCTTCGACTCCTTTAAATTCCAGTTTTTTTGTTACGTGTTCATTGCTGCCATCCTTAAATTCTTTAAATTCCTTTTCGCGTTGAAATGCGACTTTAAAAGATTCTTTAGCCATGATATTCGCGCCTACTATTTATTATATTATTATATGCGTTCATTTGGGAAACTATGACGTTTCAAGACCAAATGTTAATTAGAATAGAAGAAAAAAAGTTTAGAAATGTTTAATGCAGTTTTCGCGGCAAATATAAATTTTTATCTGCTGCAATTGTTCGTATGTCAGGATGAATTTTAATTTCTTGCTGATACCACCGAAGCATATCGCGAACGTCTGAATCAATTATTAATTTTGTGTCAATATAGTTCCAATGATTAACTGCTACGTTTATGTTGCGATAATTTTTGCTCTTATTGGCATTCATTATTTAACACTCCTTCTACTTTATTACTTTATTTATTACTTTAGTAGATTGTTACATTATTGTATATTATGATACCCTGCTTGATGACACATTTTAACTAAAAATTTCCGAGAAAATCTAATTGCTTTGGAAATTGTGCTTTTACTGCATTTTAACTTATGAGAAATATATTCATAGTCAAAAATCATTATGTCGCGCATTCGGTAAGAATTGTGTATCTTATACCAATCACTTAATTCTTGAAGCGCTTTTTCTGAAGGGTTGACATTATGATACATATCCCAAATTTTTAGATATTTCGCCCAGTTTATATTGCTGTCCGCCCATTCTTTTGTCCCAGATGTTTTACTCATTTTTCTTCCTCCTATTTTCTTATTTTCATAAATTTTCTCCATAATTGCATCACGTAGAGAATTGTAGCGTTTTTGTTGTATTTCTGCACTTGTTGAATTATGCTTCGCTGAGTCGGGAATTTTGTAATGTCCAAACCTCTTATATAATCAATAAAATCATTTATTAATTCCACAGGTATTGTCTCAAGTTCATCGCTTTTCTTTATGTGCTGCTTGAATTGTTTTAACAGAGTATCGAGTTTTTTTTCCATATCTTTAACTTTAGATTCTAATTTAGAATTCTTGGTTGCTTTTTTTGATCTCTTGTTTTTGGTTTTTTTAGTCTTCTTAGACTTAGTTTTTTTCCTTTGGATCGGCTTGTGATCGGCTTGTGATTCTTGCTCGATCTCTTCTAAGTCGTCCAGACCATCGAAAAGCAGATTATTACTCATTTTGCATCTCCTGTATATATGAATCAATTAATTTTTGATCTACGTTATCGTTAACGAGTCTCTTAAATGCAGCAATTGAGATTTTGCGATTTACGCGCAGTTCTTTGTTAAATGCGAGAAATAGTGTTAGTAATTGTGTAATAACATCCTTTTGTTCTTTTGCTTTATCGATAACTAATTTTAGTTTGTTTGTGAGTTGGATCACTTTTAGATCGGACTCCGATCCCGTCTCGATCTTCCTACGAAGTTTTGTAAGAGTCGATGCCCCTATTCCTGAACCAAATTTTTCTTTGACATAAAAAATTATATCGCGATGCGAGACGCCTTTCTTAAGCAATTCTAAGGCGACCGCTTTCTTTTGATCCGCAATATCGAGCGAATTATCAATCTCAATTTCTAAAGTTGCCATTTCATTTACCACCCGTTTATTCGTCTTCTTTTAGTTTTTTTATTTATTTTGAATCGAATCTTGAATCGGGGCAAATCGCGATGAATGGAACCCACATCCCTCCGTCCCGCCATATCGCCGCACATATCGGTGTGCAATAGTTAAGATGCGTTCGGTTTTTCTATTCTTTCTCATTTTATCAGTTATAATAGGATTTTCCCACCACATCATACATTTCGTCATATTGCAGTAATTACAACTCGCACAATTAACGGCAATCCAACGCGCTACCACCCATCTATCGGTTTTATTTTTTTCTTGTTTCTTTATTTGTGATTCTTTTTCTGTTGTAGCCAAATTATTTCACCTTTTGTTTTATTAATTTCGCTTGTGAGAAACTGAATTCTCGAGAACAAGCGTTATTTGAATGAAATGAATGAAATAATATAAAGACAATTTTCTTAAACTCACTCAAAGTGTCTTCTTGAACCATTCAATTAACCCCATATCTATTTCATCATTTGGATAAAAATTTAATAAAAATTCGTCACGAGTTTTTTTATTCCTTCCGTAAACACCTGCTTTTCGGTCATCCGATTCTGGAACAGATAATAGAAAACATATTCTCTCGTTCTGCCAAGAGATCTCTACCTCTCCATCTGCACCGGGAAGAATATCGGGGAACTCTACTCTTTTTGATGTAATTCCAATAATTGCTGTAAGAAATCTGGCTAAGAAATTGACTGCCTTCATGAATGTTTCTCGTTTATAGGGCTTAGCCCCATCGCAATCCCAATTTTCCTCCAAATTTATAATAAAAGAGAAAGTTTTATCTATATGTTTTTGAACTGAATCAGATAATTTCTGTTGTTTTTCGATTTCTTTAATATAGTTCCCCTCCTATTTAAAAGGATTTTAATCCTTTTTAAGTTATTATCCATTAGTTCTGCTTCTTTACAACCAGTGTAAAAGAATTGCTTTTTGGTGTGATTTACTAAGTAGTATCGAACTCCCATTTGTCTTCACCTTAATTCTAATGCGTTGAAATTTTTATGCCGTTTATTTTTTTAACGGTAAAATCATCAAACACATCTTCGTTTAGCATATAAAGTTTGTTCTGACTGCCGCCTATAATTCGTTCGTTTATATAGTTCATCTCAACGAGTTTTCTGAGGTATAAATAGACGGTTCTGTTTGCGATATTTGGGAATCGTTTCATAACACATTGCGGAGAGAAATATAATTCAGGATTACAGACAAATAAGAGCATCATATCGATCTTTTTGTGGCCATAATTTTCTTTATATTCGGGTAAAATTTTGCCGTCATTAAGCCTTTGTATATCGTTTTCGGTATATCCGATTTCAGGATATGCGATATCTCTCTCCAAGTTTTCTAAATCTGTATTTTTTTGAGTTGTAGCCAAATTATTTCACCTTTTGTTTTATTAATTTCGCTTGTGAGAAACTGAATTCTCGAGAACAAGCGTTATTTGAATGAAATAAAAAAGTTGGTAATATACACAGTTTAACTGCGCCCCTCTGCTCGAGCACCCTATGTTTTGCATATGCATATCGGACTCTCTCACAGGTTCACTATCTCGGCCCCCTATCCCCGCACCAACAATCCATGTAACAGCGACTCACCTGTTCAGCGGTAACAATCTCAATTAATTTGCAAACATAACGTCCGGCAGTATAACGCTACAATGTAAGACCAATAGGGATGTTTATGTAAGGACCACATCTTTCTCCGCACGAGTCTTTCGGAACCATCATAATACAGGAACAATTACAGCCCCCGTCTCCGGTTCCTTGCCAAAGTTCGGAGTTTAATCGTGCGGTTATTGCGGTTTTCGACAGACGCTATCGGGCTTACCCGCAAACCCTTTTTTTCTTGTCTGTTGCTTGTTAGAGTGTGCTCAGTCACGCTAATTCAAGCAGACATATAATAAATAAAATTTAATTTTTAATTAGTAAATTAGAGGTTTTTTAGTTCGCTGAAAGAAGATTACAGGTCTTCCCCGGTTGTTAATCTGTTTAGAAGTCTTTTCTACCAAACCCAATTCAATTAATTCAGCTAAATTATCATATGCGGTCGTTCTTGGTATTAAGAGTTCTGTAACAATTTGCGTCCTATTTAATCCTCCCTTTTCCTCGAGTAATGTAATAAGGTCCGCTTGTAAAGGGCGTAGGTTTTCAGCATATACTACTTCGGATATTGTGTCAGCTGTCAACTTAGTTACGCCTCCTGATCCCTATATTTGTCAAAAGTCCCCCTGCTATCGACTGTTTCAAGCAAATATTCGATTTGTCGAGGAAGTTCTTGTAATGCGCTTTTAGTCGATTTATCTATTTCGTGCTCTTGCATTTTAGATTACCTCCCCATTCTACCCCATTGTGATTATATAATCATAGCCTGCATGCTTTTGCATAAACTCGATTGCCTTTTCGACTTGAGCAAGATCATTTTCACACATCTCGATCCAATAATCTTTATTCTGCTTATAACTTAGAAATGCATGGACGGAGGGATGGTCTTTCTTAAACAATTCTTTTACGTCTTTAAGCCAATCTTTAAAAACGTAGGTAAAACCCCCATAATATTCACGCTCCTCATTCATATGCAGACGGCTTGCCAATGTATTAGGATAACATGAAAATTTAAACAATTCGAGATAATTGCATTCGTCATAATTCTGTTCAGATTGTTGTTTATACATCAAGCTAATAAAGATCCCCATCTATATTACCTCCGATAATTGTTTTACTTCTGATAGTATTACGTTGTATTCTTTATCGGGATCCACGATACCATTGTCAACATACGCTTTGGGAATAGTAATAAACGAATGTCGACCGGATTTTCCAATTTTAGCATTTTTTATTTCAATCATTTTTTTTCACTCTTGTTGTAATATTTGTTATAACCATTATAAGATCATTGGCAAGAAGATTATTTAAATGTTGTGGTATTTGTTGTAACCGATAAAACAACATCTCGCTTGTTATAATAAATGTTATAATTAATTATTTCAAAGATATCAATATGGATGAAAAAATTGAAATTGATGCAGAAAAACAAGTTATAAAATTCAGAAGAAAACCCGCAAAAACTGGCAGAAATTATTGTTTTTTTATTCCTATTTCTTATATTCGAAATGGGTTAGTTGATCCTGATAAAGAATATACAATTTACTTATCTCCAGCAGATAATGACTCTGATGATTCGTCATAGATTCTACCAAGATTTTTGATCTTCATTATTTTCTTTTTAATAGGGCTATATGTAATTTCAATCAGCATTTTGATTACATTTTCATTATCTTCAAGTGTATCGTTCGTTTTCCTACCCTCTCAATTTATTATGGTAATTACAAATATAGAAAGTCTCCGGCAACCCGTTTAATGATTCACCCGACCAATATAATTCTAAAATAAAAATGTAAATCATATCTAAAAAGTAGCGTATCAAGTTCCGATATCCTACATCTCGCGCTATTAATTTTGTCACATTTTGTCGTAAATACAAATCATACATATCTCAAACATATATCCCCGCACCTCAAATCTGTTATTAAGATACTAAAGCACGCACCATACAAAACTATAAAATATATATACCCTCAAAATACTACATGCGGAATCGATCAAAAATGGGTTATGTCCAGGATAATTATCTTGAAATTTTAAAACAGAATCTCTTAGACTGTATTAGCGCACAGAGAGAGAATACAAAGAACTTAGAAGACTCGCTCGATGTTAGCACATATACTAACGCACTCAATTTGTTGAACAGCTTAGAAGAAACAGTACTACGCTTTAATAATAAGAGATCTGTCGAATTCCTGTAAATCATTTTTTTTTAAAATCACCTTCTCAGGATCTAAGAAATTTCTCTCCAGGAGATCTAATAAGATCATTACAGGTATTCCTGAAACATCTGACATTTGAATAATTATTAGAAACACATTATATATAAATCATGAAGGTTTTCGATCATTCTCACTGGCGGATCCGGATCATTCTCAATCACATGGTGATAGATTATGATAGTTTGTGGGCTCACAAAATGACGAATTTCGCAGCCGCAGTTTTGGTTTAACAATTATGTAAAGCGTATAATAAAAATACACGAAAACTAATAGTATTTGCATACTTATAAAAAATAAGTATTATTGCTAAATATTAGACGTCGCTCTAAACAGCATACAGCAAAATATCGAACACATTACAGACAACCCGCACGTCTATTTCTTCCCCTTTAACCTTTTAAGCAGCGCATAGAGATTAATATCACCCCACCGGAAAACAACACACGCAGCAGAAACAAAATCAAAATCAAAAGGAGGGTTGTCTGCACGTCGATTTCTCGCCCCTTAAACTGTACTAGATTGACGTATAGAAAGTGCTAACAGTACACTTACAGTCCGATTAGAGAAACTTTGCACAAGTTAATCTAATTAAAGGTGTGCTTTGTTAGATCGACTTGTCTTGTGATCGCAAGTTCTAAAAAAGAGAAAAAACAAGTGATTTTTAAAAAAAGG
>WJKO01000815.1 GCA_014729055.1 Promethearchaeota archaeon
GGTAATGATTTAACAGGTTCAAAGAATATTCTCCATACCAATGGCGGCTTTAAGAGGGGATTTATCTCTTTTGGAGCTTCAGTAGGAACTTTTTCACTTCTTATGATATTTCCTTTCGTTTTAAGATATTCTTCGGTCATATCTCTAATTTCTGTGTTATCAAATAAAAATTGTAGACAATAATATTGAGCTAAATCAGGAAATATTCCATATGCTGCAAATCCCGCACCTAATCCATTTTCTCGATCCTTTAGGGTTACTATCATTTTTTTTATCTTTTTTCCAGATTCCCGTTTTCCATCGAAATTTATATATCCTGCTATACCGCAAGCACCAAATAGCCTTTTATCTTTGTCTTTCTCAGCACATTCGGTATAATTATTCCAGATCATATTTTTACCTCTTTTATTTATTTCTTATTATCTTCGTTCTTGCTGCTTAATTTCTTTTTCGTATTACATTCTCTTTCTTCTATGGATTTCATTAAATCCACTACATCTTTTACATCCGGTGGGGTCACAGGTAGATCATTTCTTTTTCTTTGAGTAATTGAATAACGTCCAACCACACCTTTATTCAAAAACGTTTTATATTCCTTTTTAAAACCCTCAGTCACTAAACCACGTTGAGCAGCTAAATTTCTTAACTTTGTAAATATATCTACGAGCCCCACCTTGCTTGGACACAATTCATAACAGAGATAACAATCAAGACACGCCCAGATGTTAGGATCTTCAATGCATCCATCAATATCACCATCTAAGATTCGTCCAACAAAACCCTTCGGGTCAAAATCAGACATGATAGCTGGGGGACAATCATCATTGCATGCACCACAAGAATAACAGGTTTTAAGAAACTCGAGATCAAAAGTTTTTTGTATTTCTATGTTTGCTTTTCTTTTTTCTTCGATAATTTCAAAGATCTTGTCAGATTTCACAACATGTTTATCCAGTCCAAGATGCTCCTTTGGTATGCCTAGTGCAATCGCTAACAATTCGGGATAATATAAAACAGGAATATCATATTCATAATCCATTTTTTTTAATTCTCTTTGAAGAAAATCAAACTGTTGAAAGCATTGAGGGCAGCAAACTGCTATAACGTCTGCTCGGGCTTCTTTAATCCTGTCTAATTTTCGTTTCATGGTCTGTAATCCCAATTCTTTTTGCCCCGCTCGATCAAATGAGCCACCACAACAGAGCATTTTATCGTCATAGGTAATCGATTTTGCACCCAGTGCCTCTACTAATTCATCAAAAATATGCGGATCCAGAGGGGAATCTGTTTGAATTTTATTCGATGGACGCAAAAAGTGGCAACCATAATGAACGGCAACTCTTAAACCATATAGGGGATAGATCACAGCATCCTTAATAGTGCTTAATCCGATAACTTTAGCAAAATACTCGAGTATATGCATAACATCTATTTCTGAATTGAATTGTAGATCAATTTTCGATAAATCTTTATTTACTTTATTTCTTAATGGTGTTTCAATGGACAATTCAGACCGAATAGATTTTAGCGTTTCAAAACATCCATTGCATGGTGTGACAATATTATTCTTATCTTTTTCAGCCAAGGCGAGATTCCGACCAGCGGCGATTGTATATAGGTATTGATTATAATTTTTTATACCATTGGGCTCTGGACAACATGAGAATTTGTTATTTTCTTTGAATTTTACTTCCAATTTTTCAAATACTTGTCTAATTGCTTTCTCAATGAATGGATATCTCTGTGATATCATACAACCCCAAAAGATGTCGAAGCTCGTTATTTTTACCCTCCAAATTATGGCACAGAATACTATAATTAATAATTAATTTTTCATTATAAAGTTATATATTATTCTAAAAATATTTAATTAATTCCAATTCAAAATTGATATTCGTCACTTATAGCTATTGATTTTTTTCTATTTATAAGTGGGGATACAAAAAAAGTTTAGAGTTTATCCATATATCGGGTTAATTCCCAACCATGTACTTGTTTTCTATACTCATCCCATTCTTCAAGCTTTGCATATAGATAATTTTTGAATGGTTTTTCGCAGAACGTCTCTTTCATGAGGTTTGAATTTTCAAAATACTCCAATGCAACCCCTAAACTTCCAGGAATAGACTTTAGGCCCTTCTTTTTCATTTCTTTTGTATTTAGTTTATAAACGTTCATATCCATCGGAGAAGGGGCTTCTAATTCTTCTATGATTCCTTGTAAACCCGTTGCCAATAAAACTGCAAATTGTAAATACGGGTTACCAGCGGGATCAGGGCATCGGATTTCACATCGAGCTGCATTCGCTTTATTCCCAAAATTTGGAACACGAATTAAGGAACTTCTATTTATTAATCCCCAAGCAATATAAACAGGAGCTTCATATCCAGGAACCAAACGTTTATATGAATTCGGCCAAGAAGCAAGAACGGCAGTCATATCTGGAGCGTATTTAAGCTGTCCCGCTATAAATTGTTTCATTATTTTTGATATTTTATGGGGATCATTTGCATCATAAAACACGTTGTTTCCATCTTTCCACAAGCTCTGATGAACATGCATTCCAGAACCATTAACACCAAAGAACGGTTTGGGCATAAAAGTGCCTATGGCGTCATTTAAGGCAGCAACAACCTTAACAATCATTTTAATAGTAATTGCATTATCGGCAGTGTCGATGGCAGGACCATATCGAAAATCTATTTCATGTTGTCCCGTTGCAACCTCATGGTGGAGTACTTCGATGTCGATTCCCATTTTAAGACAGTAATCGGCCATTTGTCTTCTCATTGTTTCATTAAATTCGCTAGGATCCCAATCAAAGTATCCTCTGAGATCAGAGGGTTTCGCAGCTAAATCTCCATCTTGCTTCAATATAAAAAACTCAAGTTCGGGAGCACAATGGAAATCAAATCCTTTTTCTCTAGCTTTATCTAATGTCTTCTGTAAAATGTATCTCGGATCCCCTGCATATCGAGATCCATCCGGATTATAAATATCACAGATTAATCGACATACTCCAGTTTCCTCAGTCCTCCAAGGAATAATCTGAAATGTTGTGGGGTCGGGAACGGCAATCATATCAGATTCTTCTATACTACCATATCCGGTGACAGAAGATCCATCAAAAAACGCACCATCTTCAAAATACCGCTCTAAATCCTTTGTTCTGACGGCAAAACTCTTAATAATTCCGTGTATATCGGTAAAGTTAAGTCGAACATAGTTGATCCCTTTTTTATTAATTCGATCTATGACTTGATTGACATACTCTTTCCTATTAGGATCATCTTTCCCAATCATAATTTAGAAATATTAGGGTTTTATTAAAAGCATTTGTCACAAAAAAATCAAATGTAATTGAAAAAGTTCAAAAAAATATGAAAATTAAATTTGAACTCGATCATATCGAGGATTATTCAAAGATAGTTCCATCAATTGCACGGGTGTTTTTATTTGTCCTTTCATTAAAGTTTCAAAGATCACCGGACTGGCGCCGCTGACTAACGCTACACGTTGTTCGTCTTTTTTTACTGGAGCTTGGTTTTGACGACTTTCTACATTCCAAAACACAATTTCAGGAACCTTGTAATTTGCTTTCTTATATTTTTTCTGAATATTCTGAAAGTTTGTATGATTTGCATCCATAACACATCGATCAAATTCCATATCAGAGATTATATAAATTTTCTTAATCATATCATCCTCCGAAACATGGTGTTTTTTGGCAACGCTTAGTATTAAATCGAATACAGCTTGCAGATTGGTATTCATCCCCCAATCTGCTTTACTCAACGTAAGCCATTTCTCATGTAATGTTTTTCCGATGATTTCTTGCATTTTAGGTATGCCTGAAAATGTGATAAACATATCTTTAAAAGCTCCTGTATTACGCTCTGCAAAATATATGGCTAAACTTGTAGAAATATAGATCGGCGCAACACTATTCCTTACAATATACCCGCTGAACATACTACCACTTGTATCACATACTACAATACTCTGTTCGCTTTTTCCATGTGTCCAATCGGGTTGATTTTTCCATTGTAATTCAATAGTTTCATTATATCCTTGTTTATCTACAATGCGCATCATATCGTATGGGTATAGGGTTGAAGCTTTAATTTCCTTTTTTCCAGACTTCACATCCTCTAAATATTGTTCATATCGAGCAAGATCATGTGTTTTAAACGCGTTTCTATAGATCATTGATGCTCTTGAAGGTACATTCTCATATTTGATTTTATCCCATTTGTTGGCGCACATTTTACGTTCTACGATGTCGATTTCCGCTCTTAATTTGGATAACATTTTTCTATATTCTTCTGAAGTCATATTCCATTTCTTACGCGTAATTTTTGCCTTTTGTTTTGTTTTTTTTGAAGATGTATTACCAGAAGGTAACCACTTGGCAAGTAATGAGGGGTTCTCACTCTCAAGGTCAATTAATACCTGTTTATGGAGGAATTTAAACATTGGATCTTCTAAAGGAGTATTTAATAATGCATAAAAATCGTCCCAGCGTCCGAAGAATGATATATTCTCAAAGTTCTTTCTAATTAATTCTGGACTGTTTTGTGCAACATGATTTAAGATAATACGAAAGGTTCGTCTTTCTCCTTGTCCTCCTCTGATATCTCTTATATAAAACAATGCTTTCATTGCCAATAATGGATCTTCCGCAATAGCTCTAATAAATAGTGCATTAATGTCTTTCTCTTCGCGAGAACGTAGAGCAGCACCCATACTATAGAAGTCTAATACACCATTACCAGAAGATACAAACGTAACTGCTAAATTTTCAGTGAGAGTTAAATTTGTAGCTTCTATTAATCCTTGGATGAGCGGATTTTTCTTTTTCATATTTTTATTCTCTCGTGATGACATTGTATATATCCTCCTATAGTAATGTATATATGGAACGAGATGCATAAGTTGCATAATCTCCATTCGGCTAGGTTGGTTGCTGTAAGCATCTCTTTATCTTGATCGGAATAGATCTATATAAAAAGGATTTGAAAATCAAAATTTTGCTGTCAAGAAAATTAGTTTTTATTTCATAATTTTCCATTTGTTGGAATATATAAAAAAAAAATAATAAATAAATAACAAAACGAGATGCATTTATACAAGTTATAGGCTTGTTTGCTTTTGATTGCTGTTAGCATCTCTACATATAGATAGAATCGGATTGTATATATATAATGTGGTCTGATAAAGGAGCCGATGAAAAGAAAAAAAGAAATAATTTATATTAAAGTATAGAGTGTAAAGTATAAATTTTAAAGTTTTTCCATATATCTTTCAAGTTCCCATGGGTGCACGACCATCCGATAGGCATCCCACTCACCAAGCTTCGCGTATAGATAATTTTTATATGGTTTTTCTCCAAAGGTTTCTTTCATCAATGCCGATTTCTCGAAATATTGTATTGCTTCTCCGAAGCTCCCAGGTAGAGAATCTATACCTCGTTTTTTCATCTCAACAGCATCCATGTGGAATATATTAGCGCTTGTAGGACTGGCTGGCGGCAAGTCCTCTTCAATGCCCTTTAATCCTGCAGCTAATAAACAAGCAAATTGCAGATATGGATTACCCGCGGGATCGGGACATCTGATTTCACATCTTGCCCCACTATTCTTACCTCCGAAATTCGGTACTCTAACCATGGCACTGCGATTTTTATAATCCCATGCTAAATACACGGGAGCTTCATACCCTGGCACCAATCTTTTATATGAATTTGGCCATGAAGCGAGTACTGCTGTCATATCGCGTCCGTATTTTAATTGTCCCGCTATATATTTCTTCATAATCTTTGAACAATTCATTTCATCATCCGGGTCATAGAATGCATTCTTACCGTCTTGCCAAAGGCTCTGATGAACGTGCTGTCCACTACCGTTAGCACCAAAGAAGGGCTTGGGCATAAAAGTACCAACCATTCCATTCAATGCTGCTACGACTTTAACGATCATCTTTAAAGTTATTGTTTTATCCGCCATATTGACACATTCATCATAGAGAATATCAATCTCATGTTGTCCTGTTGCAACTTCGTGGTGCAATGCCTCAATCTCTATTCCCATCTTCAGACAATATTCGGACATTTGTCGTCTCATTTTCTCATTCACATCATGGGGGTCAAAATCAAAATATCCACGCATATCGGAAGGTTTAGCTACAGTTTCCAGATCAGGTTTCAAAAGGAAAAATTCCATTTCAGGGGCGCAATAAAAATCATATCCCATATTATTTGCTTTCTTAACTGTTTTCTGTAATATATACCTAGGATCTCCTTCATAACGATCCATATTTGGTTTATAAATATCACATATCAGTCTAGCAACGAGATTAGCTTGTTCTCGCCATGGTAAAACCTGAAAAGTGCTCGGATCTGGGACTGCAACCATGTCAGATTCTTCAATATTTCCATATCCCGTAATTGAACTACCATCAAAATACGCCCCGTCATCAAAATATCCTTCAAGGTCTTTCGCTCTAACTGCAAATGATTTTAACATACCATGAATATCTGTAAAATGCAACCGAACGTAATTTATTCCGTTAGAATTGATTTTA
>WJKO01000816.1 GCA_014729055.1 Promethearchaeota archaeon
GTCCTTACTCTTCGCTGGGGGGAGCAACTCAATTATGTGCTACGATAATTCAAGTCTATACATTTTCAATAACACTAAAATTCCAAATCAATTAGGAATTCAATTTTACGGAAATTCCGAGGTAATCATAGATAATTCCTTCGTGGAATTAGTGAATATCTTAGAAGGAGCAAAATTAATGATCTCTAATTCAGACATATCACAAATAATCGTAAATGCCTATAGACTCGAGGAATATTCGGTTAAAATCAATAAGTCTACAATCGATACTCTGATAACTTATTCATGGAGTTTCATCCATATTGATTTAATAAGCATAATAAGTAGGCATTAAAACCAAGCATATCTTCGAATGTTTGAGATAGATCTTATAGAATATCAATCAAATTATTATTTTTCTTTTTTATTTAATCAGATTTTTTCTCTTTCGGTAATTTAATTCTTCTTTTAAGAAACGCAAATACCAATCTTCCCATTGAAAACTCGTTTGCATCATTTCCCCATAGAAGCTGCCCGACGGATTTATCTAGTTCCTCAATTGAAGCTGATTGCTCAGTTTCTTTTCCCATTTAGTCACCTCTATTTTCTATATACTCCATAGGTTTTACATGTATCGATCATTGCTTTCACATTCTCGAGTTTCGCATCTCCGGGAATTTCTGATCCGATCCAGAGCCCTCCCCCATCAGCACATTCATCAATAATTCGCTTTGTTTCTTTTTCTATCTGATAAGGCGAACCTAAGCTGAATAAAGCGGGTTTCAGATTACCTTGAATTACCATATGTCCTCCTAATATTTCCCTCGCTTTCACAATATCCGTATTCTCGTCGATATGTAAGTATATTTTTCCTTTAGGGAGCTCTCTAAAAAAATGTAATCTATCGGTCCAGTTCGTATCCATATGTAATTGAATAATACAATCTTCTTTATGAAATTCCTCAACAACCTTTTTGAAATAGGGCCAAAACAAATTCTCAAAATGCTTAGGAGAGACGAAATCACTGCTCGCTCTCGAAGAGCCTATTAGGATAGTTTTACCATAGGACATAGAAAGGATGTATTTACCTAATTTAATGAATTTATCCACAAGATAGTCGCTTATTTCTTTAATCTTGTCGGGGATTTGGATGATATCTTTCATAAAATTGGTCATTCCTCTCAAGAAAGAAAAGAACTCAAAAGGTATTAACGCCTCCCCATCAGAGAAAGTAGGGACTTTATATTCATTCCACCATATTTCGGAATAATTCCTTATTAATTTAGCATATTTTGGCAGTTTAATCAAATCTCTAAATCGTGCTCTTCGGTAATTTACCAACCAAAATAAACCCTCATCAATTATTCTATCATAATCTTCCCTATTCATTAAAGGAGAACTATTAGATCTTTCTACTAATTGGGGAGAATCATTCTCAGAGAGAGTAAGTCCTGGGATTAACCAATTTAAATAATAAGCGGAAAATATGCTGGGAAAAGGATTTAGATATTGATAATATAATCCCCCTCCCATCAGAGTGATGTCATATCCTCCTAATTTATCATATATCCATTCATAAGCTTTTTGCGATTTAACTGGGTCAAAAATCAATTCAGCATTTGTGATATCATAATATTTCGCTGGAAGGAAATCTATTAAAGGCCATACCGGGACTCTATCAGGTTCTTTTAAATCTAATGTAGTAAGAACTCTCTCAATGGAGCTCATCTCTTCACTCTGAAACATACCAATCCCATTTTAGAAACGAATATGGAATAAATTCCTCAGAATCAAGTTCTGCTACCACTTCACCCCGTAACATCGTATTATTACTTTTTACATAAATTGCACCCATAGGTTTTACTACTTCAATCTCTCCCCAAGGGTCATGAATCGTGGATTTAAGGGTGATCTCAACTTCTCCCATCTCTAAAACCTGAGGTCTGAATACAGTGACTTCTCGTATTAATCTTGGTTTATAATCAAAACCAAATCCCTCGGGTGAGATGAAGTGTTTATAGTTGAAATTAACCGTCTCAAACTCTTTAAGATTTGACCCTAGCAAACCGTTGTGCATTAATTTTTTAATCGTATTCGTATCATTAAATTTACCCGTCAAATTCGCTTTTAAATCCAATAATCGTGTATTCAATCTTTCAGACCACGCATGCGCTTCTTTCTCCTCTCGATTAATACCGAGATTAGCAATCTTTTTAGGAAACCCGTAATATTCACGACCACCTGCCATCGACATATCATCACTGACATGCATTGCGAGACAATAATTCCCTTTATCCCCATTTAATTGTGCTCTGATGAATAATGCTCCTTCATAACAAGGCAATCCAAAGTCAGATTCTTGATAATGAGCTATAAATGCCAGTGCAAGTGGTTCTGCAGTAGGCATAAGCGGGGGCGGAAGTAAATTTTCAATTATTTCTGATTTAGTTTCCCAAAACGCGATAAGAACTTTTGAATTTTCAAAAGTGGTTTTATTCCACTGCTTCTTTATTTTCTCTATTTCACTTGGAGACTTTTTAAAGCTATACATAATAATTTTCCAAATAATCGTTATTATTTTGAAACGAACTTTGTTCGTCGAACTAAGTTCGTAACATTAAAAATTCTTTTTAAATTTAATGATCCTAGAGTTATACAAGAAACCATCTTAGATATACAAGGAAAATGATTTGTGTAAGGATAAACAAAAATGACTGAAAATTTAGAAGAATTATATCGTAAAGAAAAATTCCAAGAGATTATAGAAGCAGCGAAAGAATTATATGCAGATGAAGGGGTGTATGGATTCAATATGCGAGCCTTAGCAGATAAAATGGGAATTGGCTTATCAAGCTTATATAATTATATAGAGAGTAAGCGGGAATTATGGTATGCGGTGATTATTCATTATTATAGCGAGTTAGAAAGTAAGATGGGTAAAATAGCAAACACGCATGAAGGTTCATTCATAGATTTGGTAAAAAAGTTAATAGATTTCTATTTTGCATTTGCTCAATCAGATTATAAAAGATTTCGATTTATGTATCTAGCTCCTATTCCCAAATCAGAAAATATAGGTCCATTCGAAAAAAACTATGAACCATATAATGTATTCAATGCTTTGAAGAAAGTTATAAAACAAGAAATAAGTGCTCGAAACGTAAATCAATCTAGAGTTGATATCAATTATATAACCATGTATTTATTTTCTATTGTTCATGGGGCTATAATAACTATTCTGGAATTAGATTGGAAAGAATACTATGATGAGAAACGACCAAAATACTGGAGTCTCATCGAACCTTCTAAATTTCTTGAATTTTCAAAAAAGCATATCATCAATCAAGTTGAAGGAATCTTTTCCCAGATTTTCAAATAAATATAATATTAGCTTAGCCATTCACCACAACGTCACATAAGATTTCTATAAAAGTTAATCTCAAAAAGTATTTTTCTATTATTCTTACTCAACGAAACATTTACCTAAAAAAAATCCAAAAAATAAAATATGGAAAGAGATAATCTATAAATATGAGTAAAGGGGAATTTCTCTGGGCTATAGGAGGAAAGCTCGAAAGTAAGCATACTGTTGCGGACACCATTGTATATAATATTGATAAAGATGAATGGTATAGCAGTGAAGCTGGGCAATTATCACCGATGCCGGAAGCAGTACAAGGCGCGGGATGGACTTTTTTTGAAAGCAAAATCTTTTGTTTTGGAGGAAAAACAGAACCACATACGGGGTGCTGCGACTTAGTTCAAGTTTATGATATTGAGGAAGACACATGGGAATTATATAACAAAATGCCAAAACCTCGTAGCAAATTAGGTAAATTCTATCCTGTGGTTGATGATCGATATATTTTTCTGTTCGGAGGTGATGATGAGCGTGGAGCATTCTCTCGGGTTAACTGGAATTGGAGATACGATTTGAAAACCGATACTTGGAATACAGATGTCACCGACGCTCCATATACACAATCATTTCCGCTTCCCACATATCATAAAGGATGGCTTTATTATTCAACCGGGAATACCGGAAACAGTCCCGAGCAAAATACTTATGAGGGGTCATTAAACCAACGCTATCACCCAAAAGAGGATAAGTGGGAAGTGATGAGTCCGTGTCCGATCCCGACTACAGATGGCTCGGGAGATAAATGGAAAGATGAGCTACATTTTATTGGAGGATGGAATGTTAATGAAGCTTATTATAATCCAAAATCTTCCAATTATAAAGGTCCTGTAAAGAAGCAACACATGGTATACAATTATGATGCGGATGAATGGCGCTTCGAAGCTGAATTACCGGGAAACTGGCATCATGGTGGGACAAAAGCTAATGATGAGTATCTTTGGCGCTTCCTCGGTACTATCGATGAGGATATTGATATCCGATCTAAAAATCCACATACAAATAAAATCTTTCGCTGGGATGGAGTTTCTTGGGAAGAGATGACACCTGCTCCCGTCAGAAAAATGAATTTTAGTACTGTATTAACCGATATTGGACCAGATTTATGAATTATCAATTATATATAAGACCAAATCAAATTAAATTCTAAGATGAATATGTCAAATAAAGAATCCCAAGTTACCCAACTTGAACAAATTATTTATCAATTAATGCGGCGGTATAAGGTTCCTGGGCTTGCAATCAGTATTGTCCAAGAGGGAAAAATAGTGTATGAAAAGGGATTTGGTGCCCGTAATCTAGAAGAAAACCTACCTATGACGCATGATACATTAATTGGAATTGGAAGCATTACAAAATCCTTTACGGCAATGCTAATTCTACAACTACAAGATGAAGGTTTATTATCTGTTAAAGATCCGGTCATGAACTATTTGGATATCGAACCTTTTATCAGTAATCCTCAGATTAAAATCAAGCATCTCCTCTCACATAGTAGCGGTATTCCCTCGGTGGATGCGCAATGGTTGCCGATTGCTATAACATTTGGAGATTATAAGCGTATCTATCCCGTTACTTCCCGAGAAGATTATTTACATCATATTTCTGAAACGAAAGATGA
>WJKO01000817.1 GCA_014729055.1 Promethearchaeota archaeon
GTGTGGTCAACATACTATAACCAATCCATGCTGCGATAACACCAATTACTACCACAACAAGCCACATAGGCAATACAACCATCCATTCCCAATCTAATCCAAGCATGTTTCTCCAGGCTGTTAGATTATCCAGAAGACTACCTTCTAGAAACCCGGAACATGCTTTATCAATTGGTCCGAGTACCGTATAGAAGAATATTATTGCTATACCTAGTACTAATATTATCGTACCAATGAGTTTATCTTTTGCCATAATAAATCACATTTTTCTTCAATTAAAATGGTCTGTGAATAAGTTAGATGTTTTTCAATAAAAACCATTTGATTTTTTATTCAACTAATTATAGACTACTATCAACTACTTTTATATAAAAAGTGCCATTACTTTATATACGCATGAGTTATCAGCTAACATTACAATCGCAAAAAGGCACCAGTTTACTTAAAAACAAAAGCAATTTCTTAGAAATTCAATTTAAGGCAGAAGATATTGAGATAACTGACTTAAATTCTAAAATTTTAGTGATTGTTGGGTATAAGATACAAGTTTTGGACGAATTATTAGAAGAAAAAGAATTAGATTCTCTACGGATAAAACCATTCCAAGAATACATGATAGTCAACCTACATAGATCTGAAATATACGTAACATTCTCTGAAAGTATTAAAGATCATTCCATTATCTATAATCCATATTACTATGAGCATGAAGATCACAAAAAAATCGATCCAGTAAAATTTAAAGAGAAACACCCTGAATTCAATATTCGTGAAAACTACGTTGACACTCTGCCTAAATGGTATTCCATTAAATTTACGTACGAAAACGAAAATCTAATCTTCGTACGTCCTCGAATAGGTATCAGCATTCAAAAACATAAACTGAGAACCGAACATTGGGATATTCTAATGGGTAATCCAATAATCATCTCAGGCAATATTGTCCATTATAATGTAGAAAAAGGACAGAAGTTTGACCATCCTGTTCAAAGCTTGCATTCCATTATTAATCCGACTGACGATTGGGTTGCAATCAAGGAGAAGTATGACGGAAAATTTAAAGAAAAAGATATTGTCCGCGTTTTTAATCCAAATAATTATCATGACTAAAACAGAGCATCTTTTAGTTTATCGATCTGTCTTTCTAAATCCTCGTCAGAATAATCTGTTTTCCACATAGGTTTATATCTCATATAGACTCTTTTTAAAAGAGTCTCTGGGAATGCTAATGCCAGATAGATCCCTAACATTGAGAAAATAACCCCTATACTCGCAACGAAAAACAGTCCGATAAGCAAAATAGTGACAAGCGGCTGAAAACTTGGTGGTGTAAAATAATAAATAATATTTCCAAATAATGAGGGCGTACTTAAAACAATAGCCTTTAATCCTTTATGAACCCACTTATATATCTCTGCAAGAGCAGGATCCAGAATGCATTCTATAGCCCGACGACTTCGTTTTAGATTTACAATAAAAATATGTATAGACAAGGCAAACACACCTAACAATGAAAAAGGCTGTAATGTTAATCCTCCAGATTCATAGAATGTTAAATATTCCCAATGATTCCAAGGCAATAAAAGCATAATTGGAAGACAACCGAAAACTATACCACGTGCTATCTTATTTCTGACGTTGGATTTGATTTTTCTTATAAATCGCCCAAATTGGTTGAGGAAGAACAAAGAAGTCACCGAGGATGCCCAAGCAAGCATTTTAAACACTCCAGATATTAGAGGGCGAGTATATAACAACAAAAAAGATATGATAAGTAGAATACCTGTACATAAAATAAACAGCACATAGCCAATTAACATTCTTCGAGCCTTGTTATCTTGTTTTTTCATAAGCATCTTGAATACTAAATAAAGCCCAATAACGACTGCATGTACAATTATAACTATTATGAATTGTATGTGTATCAAGAGATTTAATCCTCTATTTTAATTTAAAATCTTCCCTTAGTTACAACGAATTTTTGATTTTCACACATATAAATCTTAGTGATTTTATTCTTTTCATTTGCTTTATCGGATATTCTTTAATTGTTGTCTAACATTGCTTTGTTTTTGATATATATATTTGACCAAATATATCTACCAATTTTATTCTTATTCTGAAATTATCTTCAGTTTTGACTTTAAATCTGTATCTTCCGAGAATAGATTTATCTCTCTTCTTTGGCACATCAGAATAATGTATATGGAAGAAATCATTAGATTTTTCTGCGTAAAGTTCAATGAAAATAGAGTCACATAGGGAATACTTTTCTAAATGGTTTTCAGCCAAGGCTTCTTTACCTTTTTCTAGGATTTTTAATGTGGCATCGTTTTCTGGGTCGCAATTATTTAGATTTCTCAGAATGTTATCGTTCTTAACTTCCGAAATAATAATAGTTATCTCATTCCCATTTCTCTTTACATCGAACTTAAATATATCAAGATTTTCTATATTAGGGTTTTCCTTTGGTGGTCTAGGTTTGTATATAAGGAACTTCCTTCTTGATTCTGGACTGACGATTCTCTGTAATCTCTTTGATGCTATATGTACCGAAACGGGATTAATATCACAACCGAACCACCTTCGATGTAACTTTTCAGCAACAGCCAGAGTTGTTCCTGATCCCATAAAACAGTCCAAGACTGTGTCGCCGGGATTGGAGGATGCCTTAATAATACGAGATATCAGTTTCTCGGGCTTCTGTGTTGGATAAAACACAGACTCTTTACTCGCGATTTTTGCATAATTGAATGAAAGGATATCATTCCAAATATTTATCATAGGTTCCCCTTTATCATCTTTAAGGTAAATTTTGTTATTTCTGCGCGTTATCCGATATCTCCCTTTTTCGTCTTCATTTTGATATTTCCTTTTAATAAAATCTTTAGATCGGGGTATAAATTGAGTATTGAATGTATATGTATCACTCATAGTATAGAAGAGGATGTGACCAGCTCCGTAAATCCAATTATCGCGGACTTGCCCCTTAAAACCAGCTACATTAAGCGAAGCCGTATTCCATGTTATATCTCGACGAAAATTATCCATCCCAAATATTTCATCCATAATTACTTTTATATAATGCACACAATTTTCATCAAGATGAAGATAAATTGAACCAGTCGGTTTCAGCAAAGTTTTAATGAGTAATAGACGCTGGTAGAGGAAGCTTAAGTATTCATCAATTTCCCATTTATCATTATATTGCTTTTGTTTCGTTAATTTTGTATATGCTTTCTTTTTATTATTTTTTCCTTTGCGTATGCGAATATCTTTATAGAAATTAGTATTTGTCATAAAAGGGGGATCGATATAGACGAGATCAATTGTATTTTTGAAACCATTTTCAGCAAGATGGGATAACACGGAGGCATTATCACCTAAAAATAGCAGATTATTCGCTTGAAAATTTGATTCGATAGAATTTTTGCCAAATTGTTTATCGTTTTCTACGGCATTTATCAAAGGAACATCATCTGGATTGTCTAAAGAGAATTGGAGATTCGCGCTTTTATTTTCATCTTCGTCGATTATAGTTGTTATACATTGAAATAACGGACGATAAAAATCACTAATAACGTATTCTTGATTTTTCGTTTTCTTAATTTTCGCTCTTTTTCGATCCCATTTCAGCATTGCTTATTTTTATTTCTATCGCAAATTTTTTAAGTTTTTTTGGCTCATAATTGTTTTTGAATCCGATTTTTTTTCGTAAGTTCCAGAACCAATTTCTTTGATAAAATTTTTATTTTATGAGCCATTCAAATTACAAGAATACTAATGTCAGATTCTAGTGGATATGAACGAAAGAAATTCCTATACAAGGGAAAAACTCTAAAAGAACTTAGAAAAATGTCTATGGATGAATTTATTCAACTCGTACCGGCCAGAATACGAAGAAGCTTAAAACGAGGGTTACCAAAGCGACATAAAAAAGTGCTTGAAAAACTTAGAAAGGCTCATAAAGCTCAAAAGTCAGGAAAAGAAGTAATGGTTCGTACACATTGCAGAGATTTACCAATATTCCCTGAATTCATAGGACTAACCATTGGTGTTCACTCTGGCCAAGAATTTGTTCCCGTTAAAATAACACCTGAGATGATAGGGCATTATTTGGGTGAGTATGCAATTACAAACACAAGAGTTATCCATGGTTCACCTGGTATCGGTGCAACAAAATCCAGTCAATATGTTCCATTGAAATAATGCAGAATATAATCTATTCTTCTGATATTTGCCGATCATTATCAATTTCCGATCTCTGTTTATTTTTATTCCTTATTTAATCAAAGCAAATCATTTTAAAGTGAATTTTGTTCTTTTATCTCTTAGTTATCTAAGTAGATGATTTAAAAATGAGAATAGCAATATTAGCTGAAAACTACTATGAAGATTTAGAATTGTGGGTTCCATATTATCGGATGCTAGAAGAAAACTACATCGTTGAAATAATAGGATCTGGAACTTCGAAGACTTATAAGGGAAAAAATGGATATCCTTTAAAGGTTGATCTTGAAATCAAAGATGCTCGTGTTGAGGACTTTTCTGTTATTATTATCCCAGGAGGTTTTGCACCTGATTATTTGAGGAGAGTTCCAGAAGTGGTTGAATTTGTGAGAAAAGCAATTCAACTCAAAAAAATCATTGCTGCAATTTGTCATGGACCTTCTTTACTAATATCCGCAGGTATTCCAAAAGATACAAAAATGACAAGCTTCTTTGCAATAAAAGATGATGTCTCCAATGCTGGTGCAGAATGGACTGATAAAGCTGTGGTTGTGGATGATAATTTTATTACAAGTAGGAAGCCCGATGATTTACCAATATTTTGCACATCAATAATTGATCAAGTAAAGCGCCGTTTTCCTTCTGATTAAATTCTTTCTAAACAGCGGTGAAGTTAACGCTTCATTTAACCATAAAAGAAATATCAGTTCCTTATATCAACGCAATATTCTAAAAAATAGAGATTACTCCTTTTTTTACGGAAAAAATATAAAATTTTTTATTTTTCGGAAGCTTCAATTAAAGAAAGCTGAGAAATTGGTTATTTACATGACTGAGGAAGATAAAACTAGAAAAATAAAAGAATTAGAAGAAAAAGGGGTCATTCCATACGCTTCTAAATATAATAAAGAAATCAAGGCACGAGATGTTAAGAAATTAGAATTGGGTACTAAAGGTATTCAGACTGCTGGTCGTATTATACAGATGAGGAAATTTGGAAAACTCACTTTTGCAGATTTAATGGATTACACCGGTACAATCCAACTTGCCTTTTCAATAAATGATTTTGGCAAGGAAAGATATGAGGAATTTAAAGAAATGATAAGCATGGGCGACTTTATCGGTGTAAAAGGAGAACTCTTTAAAACTCGAAAAGGCGAAATCACAATCAAAGTAAAGGATTTCCAACTATTATCAAAATGTATGCAAAATCTACCCGATAAATGGCATGGTGTCAAAGACGAAAAGATTAAGCTAAGTGAACGATATTTAGATTTACTCGCGAATGAAGAAACTCGCCAAAGATTCTTACAGAGAAATAGAATAATTAAATTTATTCGCAATTATCTAGAAGAAAATGATTTTATAGAGGTAGAAACACCTATTTTACAGCCACAACTTTCTGGCGCAAATGCACGACCATTCACAACTTATTATCATGCTCTAAAAAAAGAAGTCGTTCTGCGAATTGCTCCTGAAACATATTTGAAACGTTTATTAGTCGGCGGCTTTGAACGTGTATTCGAAATCGGACGGTGTTTTAGAAACGAAGATATGGACAGATCCCACCTTCAAGATTTTACTATGCTGGAATATTATGCTTCTTATTGGGATTACAAGGATAATATGAAATTTGTAGAAAATATGATAAAGGGTTTGCTAAAAAAAGTATTGGGCTCATTACAGA
>WJKO01000818.1 GCA_014729055.1 Promethearchaeota archaeon
ATATGTATTCACCCAATTTTCCTCTACTCTTCTCCGTCCGATATTAGTTCTTGTATGCCATTCTTCGGGAATCGTAAAATTCCAGATGTTAATCCTTAGATTTAGAGTTGCTACGGGTTTATTTAAGTCATTGGCATTAACTTCAATCTTTCCAGAATATGTACCAGCAGTCTGATTGGAAGTCCGAATACTGACCCAATATGCATGATTAGTATTACGCTTCAAATTCGGATGACTTTCGATCGGCTTTAAAATATCATTGTATTGCCCCTTGATAACCGGTTCTGCATATCTAATAGTTATATTTTCAGATGGAATCGTAGTATTCTCCTCGGTAAGATGTTTCATATCATCGATATCAAAGGAAATTTCATTCATATATGTATTAAGGGGGCGAATAACAATCTGAAATGCTTCGTATTCATTTTTAGCCATTGATAATTCATATGAACCTGAACTTATAATGCCATCTGTTACAACTGGTTGCTGAGGAGATACTCTATCGGTGTTTTCCTCAACCCAGATTACATGTTTGCTCGGAGAATATGCTATTATCGGGCGAGTATGTGTTTTCCGAAATATATAACCTTGATAGATGAATACAGGTATTAGTATAATGGCAACTAATGCAACAATTTTAAACCAATCTTTTCTGGTAGATTTACTGAATAATGTACGTACGCTGAATTTAATTGGTTTGTTTTTGATTTTTGGCGACGATATCATCGAAACGGCACGATGTTGCTCACTCTTAATCATTATCACTTCTTTAATTAGGAATAAGACATAAAGGATCGCAAATAATCCATAACCGATACTCGTTATAGTATAGTATAGATCTCCGACCTCAGGTATACCATTACTTATACCACCGCCATAAGTAAATAGGTTATAGGAAGGTGCAAATAAGATCAAACCAAAACCGAACACAGATAGCAAGATAATACTCATAATCTTTAAAATTTCACTCATTTCAATCTTCTTTGGCGGATTTTCTCGATTATCATTGATATAAGAATGATAAGTTCCCTTTATAACAAAATAAAGACCCGTACCGACAATAAAATAATGAATTATGCTTCCAATATATATAAACGGCCATAAATCATCGTATAGCGGTCCATGGTAATTATATCCATTTAAAATTCCATCTATGAACGAGATCAACAAATGAAGCGAAAAGATAGATACACCTATGAGCAATAGTTTATGATGACTGATATTTCTCTTTGAAAGTTTGACGATATGAAGAAATCTGGCTATAAGAAACCCAAATAAAGAAAAAATTAGAAATCTTGGTAGGAAGTAAAGCGGGGGTGTAGTAAATACAGGCAAGACCGAAAGTGTGACGAGAACCCAGATATATAGCGTTTCCCTTATTAGTTTAATAATTCCTCTAATTGATTTTATATTATCTCTGATAATCAGTTTAGATATAATAATGATAACTATTGGAAGTATGAGCATTGATAATGAAAGATAATGACCCATTTGAGTAAAATAAACAAATATATAATAAAAAATCGCGTAGAAAACGGCGAAGCAAGATAAACCTTTAATGAATCCATCTGAATTTTTCGAATTAATAGGAATATTATGAGATAAATTTAAATCTGAGTGCAATAGTCGATAAATTATTTGAAAAAGACCAATTAATACGGCGAGATTCAAAAATACGGCAAAACCAAATGAATTAAAGGTAATAAGTACCAGCATTAATAAGCTCATTGATATGAAAGAAATTCCTACAACACCAATTGCATTGATGAGAGATTGAAATAGATTCTGGTTTTCTTCTGGGATATTTTCTTGGATCTTCCTAGGTTCCCCACTAGAATCAAAAACTTTTATTACTTTTAACCTCAAATAATCGAAGGTGATATTTATTGATATATCCATGACAAGCAAACAAGTAAAGCAAGGATATATTAAATAAAACCAACCCGCCCCAGTCATCCACGGCTCAGAATTCACACCACTCTGAATAATTAATAAAGTAGCCCATATACTTAAGAAGATTAAATGAACAATTTCTATAAATCGATTAATACTAAGAATCTGCTTTTTCCCAAATCGAATCATAATTATGCTCAAAATTGCCCCATAAAATACATAATTCAATGGTTCTAATGCGCTAGGGTTATCATAGACTGACCAGATCAATCCATTCATCATGAAAGTAATGAAAATACTTGCAAGTAAACCAATATTGAAGCCAAACCGTATTTTAGCGATCGATTCATGCATAATTCAAATAATCGCCAATTCAAAAAAAAAGTTATTGAGTTACAGTTTATAATGTAAATTTATGGCAACAAAAATCGCAATTATTGGTGCTGGTTCTTATTCTTTCGGTATGAGTGTGTTAAAAGATCTCGCAGCGCACGCCATTCAAGAAAGTTCACCTTTAAAAAATGCAGAAGTCGTCTTAATGGATATAGATGCTGTCAGACTTGGTTATATGGTAAAAATATGGGAAGCAATGACGGATTTATATCCGGATGTGCCGTTAAAGGTAACATCAAGCACTGATAGCAAAAAAGCGTTTAAAGATATTTCATATGCAATTAGTGCAATACACCCAGGAGGACGGAAAGCAATTGTTTCTGATAACGAAATCCCAAAGAAATGGGGTGACAAAGTCGGAAGACCTTTAATGGCTTGTAAAGCAGATACGCTATCCGCTGGGGGAATAATGAGAGGATGTCGCACAATTCCAGCCCTACTGAAAATATTAGATAATATGGCAGAAGTAGCTAAAAAAGACGCATTATTGATGAATTATTCGAACCCTATGGCTATGAATACTTGGGCAATGTACGACTACATTGAAAGGAAGAATTATGATCTCCATGTAGTCGGATTATGCCACGGTGTTCATGAGACAGCCATTCTATTTAGAGTCTGGTGCGGTTGTATGCCGAGTGAGTTCTCATATACGTGTGCCGGAATCAATCATATGTCGTGGTATATAGATATGAGAATGAAAGACTATGAAACTGGTAAATGGAAAGACGCCTATCCTGTATTAAAACACAATTTAAAAGAAGAACCACCAACAGGTGATTTTCATCCCGAGACATTCAGGCGGGAAGTAATGGACCAGTTTGGATATTTCTGCACGGAAGAT
>WJKO01000819.1 GCA_014729055.1 Promethearchaeota archaeon
ACGAAAAAATTTCTTTAATAATTTCATTATTGAATATTGTATCAGACGGGATGACTGTTAACAGATCTTGCGTAAGAAAATGTTCTTTGTGTTTTAATGTTAGCAACGTATAGATAGGTCCTTTCTCATAATCCTTATCGGCAACAATCCCGTAGACTTCTATATCTTTGAGATGCACTTTCTTTCTGATGCGTTCTATATGGTTCTGGACTTTTTCAGATTGAAAACCCGTAATTACAACAATATTTTTAACATCCGCCATTATTAGTCTGTCTAATATAACATCAAAAATAGGATAACTTTGATTTATTTTGTGTAAAGTCTTGTTTCCATTTCTTTCTTTGTCATAGAAACGCGTTCCCTTACCTGCAGCCAGCATGATTACAGGATATTGATGAAGATTCATTGAATTACCCATATATATTTAGTTTTAGTCATTATCTAAGATTGTTGTAATGTGTGCGCCGTCCTTCGTCACGATGAATGTATGTTCTTTCTGTGCAACTATACCGCCTCCGACCTCTACAAACACGTTATATCCTCTAAGAACTCTTTTCCGTAAAAACTTATCTACAACGTCATTGATCCTTTGTTTTCCTTTTATAAAATCGATTGCACGTGGTGAGAACGGCAATGAACCAAACTTATCCCTAAATTTCTGCGCTATACTCCGTTCAGTTAACTTCATATTTTTCTTTTTTGTGTTTTGAACTTCGAAGATAGTTATTTCTTTGCCATTTTTTATTCGTCCAACGCCATTTGTTGAAAATGGTTCACAAGCATACGCTTTACCCAGTTCCAGCTTATCGTTGTGCATACCTCCCCCTGTATTTGGAATGAATAATCCGGTATGCAAACTATATGCATCAAGACCGTGACCTCCCAAATTGGAAACGGGTTTGACATTATATTTTTGCATGGTTCTATGAATTTCTTCCCCTAATTTGGCGACATTAATACCTGGTTTAACAATATTCAGAGCATTACTAAGAGCTTCTGATGCCCCATTTATTAGGTCTTCATAGAGGCCTCCATCATTACCCAAGTCTATTGTAACCGCTGCATCCGCTATATAACCCTTATAATGACTACCACAATCTATTTTAATTAGACCGTGTTCGGGAACAACCAATGGATCTTCTATAATAGGGCTGTAATGTGCGGCTTGTTCATCGAGAGACATGTTGATTGGGAAGGATAATTCACATCCACTGTTAATAATCTCTCCTTCTACCAATTTGGCTATATCTAAATATTTAGCCCCAGGACGAGTAATCTTCTCCGCTAAATCTAATGCTTTTGCAACGGCTCGACCCGCTTTTAAATATTTTTCAAAAATATCGTCATCCATTTCAGGCAAATCTTTTCATCCATTTCATCTTATTAGTTTTAGTTAAAAAAATTATTTGAAGACTTGATTAAAAAAAAGCGAAATTTAAAGAGCACATTATTTCTTTAGTCTTCTTTCTCTTCTTTTTCTTCTTCCAGTAATTGTAAAACTTCTGGTTTTATTTGAATTCCTAAATCGTCAAGTTGTTGCGTTGTTACTCGGCTTGGGGCATCTCCTATGGGCAATTTTGCATTTCTTGTCTTTGGAAAAGCTATAACATCCCGGATATTGTCCGTTTCTACTAACAACATTATCAATCTGTCTAAACCTATTGCTAAACCTCCATGCGGTGGAGCTCCATATTTTAATGCCTCAATAAGGAATTCAAAGTTAATTTTGGCAATTTCTGGTGGTATATTTAACGTTTTAAACATACGTTCCTGTACCTCGGGATTATGGATACGAATACTTCCTCCTCCGAGTTCGTATCCATTCAGGACAATATCATACGCATTAGCTAGTGCTGATTCGGGATCCTCATCAAAACTATCAATAAATTCTGCTTTTGGTGAAGTAAAAGGATGGTGCATTGCAGTCCATCTTTGTTCGTCATAATCCCATTCAAATAATGGAAAATCTACTATCCAGAGAAAATTAAATTCGTCTTTTGGTATGATTTCTAACTCCTCGGCAATTCTAAGTCTGAGTTCCCCTAACGCTTGATAAACAATACTTTTGTCAGCATCTCCAATAATGAAGATATTATCACCTTTCTTTGCACCCACAGCTTTAATGATTTTCTCGATAGTCTTTTCATCTAAATACTTTTTAAGAGCACTCTTTGTCCCTTTCTCTTTAAGAGCAATTTGGGCTAGGTCCTTGGCTTTGAAGTCTTGTCGCACATACCTTCTAAGTTTAGCAAATTTTTTGTTCGAAATTTTTGCATACCTGTCCACCTTGATAGCGTTTATTATTCCATTATTATCAAAAATGGTCTGGAATATTTCTGTATCTTTCGGAATCACATCCGTAATATCGTGTAATTCCATACCAAATCTTGTATCTGGTTTATCTGTTCCGAATCGTGTCATTGCTTCTTTATAATTCATTCTTGGGAATGGTGTCTTTACTTTTATTCCCTTGATTTTTTCAAAGACTCTCTTGAGAAGTCCCTCAACTACATTTATTATGTCTTCTTGTTCAATAAAAGCCATTTCTATATCAATTTGGGTGAATTCTGGTTGTCTTTCTGGTCTTAAATCTTCATCTCTGAAACAGCGAGCAATCTGGTAATACTTTTCTATACCTGAACACATTAGCATCTGTTTGAATAATTGTGGAGATTGAGGCAATGCATAAAATTTCCCTTGATGTACTCTACTTGGTACTAGATAGTCTCTTGCTCCTTCGGGTGTTGATTTTGTTAACATTGGTGTTTCAATGTCAATGAATCCTTGTTCTTCCATGTATCTGTGAACCTCATTGGTTACCTTTCCGCGAGTAATAATATTGTTGAGCATTATTGGATTCCTTAAGTCAACATACCGGTATTTAAGCCGTATTTGAATGGCTGTATTTTTATAATCCTTAAAGTGGTATGGTAAAACTGCACATTCATTTAAAATTTCGACATCTTTTATTTCTACTTCAATTTCCCCGGTTAATAACTTCTTGTTTTCCGTACCGGGTGGGCGCTTTTTAACCTCGCCAGTGACCTTTAATACGGTCTCTCGCAATACATTAGTTAGTAATTCGATTGTTTCGTCTTTAAGTTTGGATTTATGCGTCACAATTTGCGTGATTCCTTCCCAGTCTCTTAAGTCGATAAAAAACGTGTCTTTATGATCTCTAATTGTGTGTACCCAACCCAGTAAATCAACAGTTTCGCCAACATTCGAGGCTCTTAATGAGCCACAACTAATTTGTTTCATTTTTTATGCACTTTCTTATAATTTTCTTTCTTACTTATCGTAAATTTTCTAATAATTTTCGTTAATCCAGAATTTGCTTTAATTTTTTTTGTTTTATATTTATTTTTCAGATTTTTTTACAATGCAAAGATTTTTTGAAATATGAAGATTCAGATAATTGTAGATTATAAAAATGAGTTTTTCAGATAAGTATAAACAAGTAATTGTGATTAGAACAGATTTGAAAATGTCTGCGGGTAAAAAGTGTGCTCAAGCATGTCATGCGTCGTTGTCTGCCGCGGATATCGCGCGTTTACATTATAATAAAGTGTATTCCGAATGGAAAAAATATGCGGGGCAGAAAAAAGTAGTATTAAAAATCAGGACAGAAGAGTCCATAGAACAACTTTATAACGAAGCAAAGAGTAGCAATATTCCATGCTATCTGGTCGCTGATGCTGGATTAACTCAATTAGAGCCGGGCACAGTTACCGCATTGGGTATAGGTCCTTATTTCACGAAAGAAATTGATAAACTAACAGGCAATTTGAAGTTGCTTTAATTAAACAATCAAAGGGGGTATTTCAATACAATCAAATAATCCAATTGAACGTGACGTTGGAATCAATATTTATACGACAGATACATTAGGTCTGGGGGGAATAATAAAAGATACCCCTAGCGATTTTATCGTTCGTGAGATTACACCAAATGGTGAGATTTTAACAACCGGTATAGTTGATAAAAAAATTGATTTAAGTTTAAATGAAACAACTAAGACCAAATACACTCATTTTAATGTTGTGAAGAGACATGAAGATACAATCGTTGCAGCACAGCTTATTGCTGCAGCTCTTAAAGTTCCAAGAGATATAATTTCTTGGGCGGGTTTAAAAGACAATCACGCAATCACCGTACAACGAATGTGTATAAAGGGGGATCACTTAGCTGAGGTTTCGAAATTACAATTCAACAATATTTTCATTAAGGATATTCACTATGGGCGAAAGAAAATACGTACGGGAGATCTTTGGGGCAATCATTTTGATATTGTGATTCGTAATCTCGGGAATGATGAAGAAAACAACCCTTTGGATCATATCAACGCTCTAACTCGTGACAAAATATCTGGAATCTTGAAAGAAGCTACAAGTTCAATCAATGAAAGAGGTTTTCCTAATTTTTTTGGTTTACAACGCTTTGGCTCTTATCGACCAAATTCTCATACGATTGGAAAATTAATCTTTTTAGGCGATTATAAAAAGGCTATTGAAGAATTCCTAATGAAATCGTATCCAAAAGAATATGATAATGTGAAAAATGCCCGTAACAATTTGCGTGAGACTAAAGACTATGAAAAAGCATTAAATGAGTTTCCAAATGTTCTTAAATATGAACGATCTGTAATTAATTATTTAATTCACAATCCGGGGAATTATAAAACTGCTCTAAAACAACTCCCAACGCCGTTGACAAGATTATTGATGTCTGCATATCAATCTTATTTGTTTAATAAAGCCTTGACGACGCGGAAAAAATCAGGATTTGAGTTGGATAAACCATATAAGGGAGACATCATCTCAATCTTAGCAGAAGAAAATGGAGAAATTACTCATTTAAGATACAAATATGGTGGATCATATGATGAATCATTGGATAAAGCCCTTAAAATGAGACGTGCATTAGTTATGTGTCCTATAATTGGATTTGAGTCAGAAAACGATGATAATTTTTTCTCCGAGATTTATAATCTCGTATTGGAAGAGGAGAACTTTGCTTATTCGGACTTTAAAAGTGATTTTTCGCCTACGGAATTTAAAGGCACAGATCGATCGATTATCATCAGACCGCAATTTTTAGACACTAGGTATCGTCCAGAAAAAGGTAGTGCTTCCATAGAACTGAGGTTTTCTTTACCTAAAGGAACATACGCAACGATGTTGATAAGAGAATTTACAAAAAACTAAAAAATGATGGATAGACAGAAAAAGAAATGATGAATGAATGGAAGAAAATTAGTCGAATATATTTTTTATCAGCGTATCATCATTTAAGAATGGTGTTGTATTTCCATTCCATTTTTTAAGGACATCTTCGTGTATTTCTTCGAATTCTGTTACAAATTGTTTCAACTTTGAACGTATTTCAGAAGTTTGCATATCTGCAAAGATTGCACCAAATACATAATCCCCATATTCAATAATGATTTTTGAGTCCCCATGATCGATACTTCTAAGATAGTCAGAACTTTTAGTCGTCTCTTTGATAAAGGAAGTGATTGCAGAGAACATCCCCGCAACTAAAGCAGAATCTGCATCTTGACTATCACTGAAATGATATGTAAAAACATCCCGACCGTCGCTGTACATAATATAGAGAGCGTCCAGTTCTGCACGTTCGAAAATAAATCTAAATTCTGGACTCCACCACTTTATCCAATCCTTCTTTGTCATGTATTTAAGTGTTGTATATCTTCTTTTATCCTCCTTAATATCGCCTGTTTTTAATTCCGAGACTGGAATTCCTTTTAGACATTTCTTAACGAGTTCTTGTATTTCTTCGCGTTCAGTTTCTGGAATACTCACATCTTCAGCACTGGTTATTAGATAGTTGTTATTAATGAATTCTTGGGTAGTTGGGAGTAAATCAAGAGTCGAATACGTGACTTCGTATACGAAATTCTCCCGTCTTATTGTTTTAGTAAAAAATTCTTGATTCAAATAATAAAAGGTAATTCCAATGAATAGAAATGCTGTAATATATCGTGAGTATTGATACGGTAACGCGAGATAGTAGAAAACGTTGTTTCCGAAGTTTGCGTTTATAAATGCCGTTCTTAATGTATAGATAAGATATGAGTCAGAGAACACATCTGTTGTTACCAATTTTCCTGTAATCCATTGCACGTCAGCACCAAATAGGAATCCACTTAATCCTAATATCACAGCAAGAATTACAAAAACTCCAACAAAGATAAGACTCGTACTTCCGATTTTTTTTGTATTTTTCAAAGCACGCATCAGAACCATACCCACTATAAGGATAATAAAGATATATGCAAGGTTATATGTAATTTGTATCATCTCTAATCTTAATGCAGAACTAAGGGTTTGTGTTTCCGAAAAAAATGCTTCAGCAATAATATCCTCAATAGATGATTCTCCTGAAATCATACTTCCCAAGAAGTCTGCCAAAAGACCAATTCCTGCTATGATAAGAGTAGAAATAGCACTAAATATGATGGGATACAATATATTCAAGGAATCAGAGGTTGGTTCTTGTTTTTTATCTCTTCCAGATGTTTCTAGCTCTTTGATATTATTTTCTTCATTGTGTGTGATTTCTGTTGTTTCTGCAGTTTCTGCTATTTCTGAGGTTTTTGAGGTTTCAGCTTTTTCCTCCTTGAAAATTTCGGGATTGCGCTTGATCCTATCGACAATTTTAATCAAGATCAAAATACAAATTGGTTCAAAAATGGCTATATATGATACAAATATTAATGCAGCCATCAGAAAATAACCAAAAAAGTACAAAATAAGCGTAAAAGATGAAGTATATTCTATAAGAAATAATAGAATACTCAGTATCGAGATTGGCGTTCCCACGGTAATTAGGGAAGAAGATGCATCATTTTCGAGTTTCTCACCGATAAATCTACCTTCATAGGATGCATTGCTTGATTTCAATAAATGAATGCCCAACAGAAAACCTGCAAGATAAATGAAAAATATTTCTATAAACCAACCCAAAGCACTCTGACCTTGTATATTTTCTATTTCTAAACCCGCTATTTTCAAAATTGTAGTAAGCAGATATAAGGAAATCGGTAATAGTACTATCAATAACTTAAATAACTGCTTTTCATCCGTCCAATCTGCTTTATTTAATCTATCAATGATGGCAGCTTTCGTTCCTTTGTTAGTCTCGAATGTAACACCCGATAAATTTTCTTTAAAGCTTTTATTTGCGCTTTTGCCTATTTTGATTCTTAGGAAGAGGATTGAAACAAATGGAGCAATTAAGAAAATAAATGGAAAATTCACAATTGGTAATTGAAAATAATTTATAATTAAAGATAAGGTATGGCTAAACATATACCCTAATCCACGAGTTAAATCTACCTCGTTATTATTTAACGTATCTGAGGATCCTATTTGGAAGATCACAGGCAAGACAAAATATACTAAATAAAAAATTGTAATCCCCCAGAAGATTCGAATATAGACTCGTCTAATTGTTTTTTTTCTAATAAATATAAAGGGAATCGCGATAAGAATAATAGGGATAGCATTAAGCAATAAATTAAACAGCAATGGTTCATAATTTGACATTTTCTTCAGCTCTATTTTGTTTTATAAAATACATTCTTATATGTTTTTTCGTTACTTCTATTTTTATTCTTTGTTTTCCTATGAAAAAATAGGTTTCTAAAAAGCTTGTGATCACTTTTAGATATTTATAAATCGATAATCAATATATCTATCATCAATTATCAAATGAGAAATTTCTGAGATTTGATTCATATGTTTGAAATCATATACCATCCATTGTATGGTGAGTTGAATGAAATTGAATTACCGAAACCGTATTTTGAGTCTTATGAATCACCTCTTAGATGTAAATTAGTGTGGGAATATCTAAAAAAAATAGGTTATGCTTTGCGCGATTTTAAAAGAACAGAGATGCAAACTAATTCCCAGAAGAACTTGGTTCTAAAAAAACCCATCCCTTTGAAAAAAGATGACTTGTATTTAGTTCATTCTAAACATCATGTTGAGCAAGTCGAGAAATTTACAGAAGATGGATGTGGACAATTAGGCAATTTAGTTAGAGCAACAGAAGACACGATGGAGATTGCGTTATTAAGTGCTGGAGGTGCTTATGAGGCAATAAAGGATGTTTATTCAAAAAGAAACACTCAAGCTTTCGCTATTATTCGCCCACCGGGTCATCATGCGATTCCAGATGCGGCTGATGGATTGTGTGTTTTTAATAACATAGCATTAGCAATTAAAAAACTGAGGAAGGAACTGGCTTTTAAAGGGCGTATTGCGATAGTGGATATTGATGCGCATTATGGTAATGGAATTGCTAATGTTTTCTACGAAGATCCGTCTGTGCTGTATAGCAGTATTCATGAATTTGATTTTAGTATGGGTGATTGGGGCAGGTTTTCTGAGATAGGAATTGGCGATGGTTTGGGTTGTAATATCAGCTTTCCTGTTCGATTGAATAGTGGAGATGAAGCAATTAAAAAATATTGTGATTTTGTTGAACCGTTTTTAGTGAAATATTCACCAGCGATCATAATTGTGGCAGCGGGATTTGATGGACATTGGGCAGATCCGCTTGGTAATCTGCGATATACTAGCGATGGATACCGATATTTTGCTCAATGGTTAAAAAAGATTGCGAGAACGATATGTAGCGATCGTGTTTGTTTCTGTCTTGAAGGAGGATACAATCTATTAATGTTACCGAGATTAATTGAAACAATCATATCCGAGTTTATTAATATAAAATGTAGCCCTCCCGTAGATAAGATCCCATATAAATCTATCTTTGGCTATGGTTCTACTAGTGAATATATTGACAAACACTATAATTCCCAAGTAGATAAAATAAGAAAAAGATTGAATCGTATTTGGAAACTAATGCATTAATCCTATTTAGGAAACTAATGCGCTAATTAGATGAATTGAAACTAAAACTGTCCCTTTAATTTCTGTGCATAACTCTGCACATTGAATAATGCTTCTCTTGGTCCGACTTGCGGTAAAATATAAGTTGCTAAAACTCCTCCATCAAACGGTGCAAATATCAAGTGTCCTTTTCCTTGAATATTTGTTCCTATTATTCTTTCCGGAGTTCTCTCAACAATCATATATTTTACACCAAGTAATACAGTTGAGGACCCGGCATTTACTGAATCTAATACATTTTGAACTTCACTTGTTAGGTCCCAATTTTCAGTCTGATACACTAAAGTCCCATCATTGGCAATGACTGCCACTCCACCAACATTCTGATCTTCTTCAAGTAACCCATCAATTATTTCTTCTACTGACATGATTTTTTCCCTACTTTTAATTTGATTAAATATTGTTTTTTTTATTCTTATTTGTTTTTTTTGTTCTTATCTTTTTATTCTTATTTGTTGTTGAAAAAATTTTCCTATGAGTAATTAAGTTTTATTCTTAAGAAAA
>WJKO01000820.1 GCA_014729055.1 Promethearchaeota archaeon
ATATGATGGTATGACCCAAAGCAAAGCGAAAGTTGCTTGTGTTTAAGTGCATAAAATCTTAATTTTTAAAGATAGAATAGTATTATTTTTTATTTTCCAATTTTTTCACTTTTTCTGACTCTGATTCGGTTATTTTGCTTTTTTAAAAAATGGTTAGTAATTATTTTTTTAAATGTTAAGGGACAATTTAAGCTCAAGATTGCATTTTCAATAAAAAGAAAGTCAAAATAATATTATATAAATCGTAAAATACCGATGAGGGTGCATTAAATGGTAAATTATTATCAGATTTCGCTTAAAGATTTTGAAGAAATATTAAAGACGCTATTAAGAGAGAAAATGGTAGATAAAATTATATCAGGCGTTGAAAAAAGAAGACATTATACTATAAACCCAAAAACTATTACTGATGAAAAGGATGTTGAGGGCTTTCCATTTTCACAATTGTTTGTATATGGATACTCGCGTACAAATTCTGCATCAAAGGTTCTACATAAAGAGGGTGGTGCCTTAGATGAAAAGATTGCTATGATTGGACATCCTTGTGATGGTCGTGCTCTTATTGAATTAAGTAAAAAAATACAAGTCAATTTGGATAATGTATTTACAATAATTATGGAAGATATCGGTTGTGTTTCTACGAGCGATATGAAAAAGTTTCTGAAAAAAGAGAAGATTAAGGATGAAGATCTCATCGATGAATTTCTTACACCTGATAAACTACTTTTAAAAATGCAAGACGGTTCAGTAAAAGAATACAAGTTGGGTGATAAGATTGACGTGACACCTAATTGCAATCGGTGTTTTAGGAAGAAGCTCGATGATGGCTATGATTTATCCGTGACTTGGTTAACATTAGAACCTTTTTCTAAGCAATTAATTCTAAAGTCAAACTCTGCGAAAGGTAATGAAGTGCTTAAGAAGTCAAAAATAGAACTGAAGGAACTTCCAAAAAATAAGATTGAAGGTCTAAGTTCTTTACAAGAGGAAATCATGAGTAAAGCAGAACAACGTAGGGCAAAAGAACTTAAAGAATGGTTGGAGAAACCAGATAGAATAAAAGAAATTGCTAAATGTACGATGTGTGGAGTCTGTATTACTGCATGTCCCGTCTGTTTTTGTAAAGATTGTATCTTAAAGAACAACGTAAGGAAAAGACAATTGATAAAATTACATATCAATTAACCAGAATCTCTCACGTTGGAGATGCGTGTGTTGGTTGTGGGAAATGTGATATGAATTGTCCGACAAATTTGCCTTTGTCATTTTATTTTCAGAGCCTCAATGATATGGTTAGAGATGACTTTGGATATATCCCAGGTTGCGACGAGAGTGCGACTCCACCACGGTCGAAAAAGGCCGTTGAAGATTTAGCAGAATAAATTAACTTCTGACTTTTTTATTCTTCCCATTCATTTGATTCAAAAGTATCTTCATCTTCTGCTTTTTGTTCTGAGTTTCTCTCGTGGTTCTCTTCTGAATCAACCAAATTATTTTCGGTTGTCTCGTCTATTTCTTCTAGTTCTTCATAACGATTTGTATCTGTTGCTTCGCCATCGATTTGGTCTGATTCCAGTGTGTTGTCTATTTGTTCTTCTTCTGCGCCATCGCTTATTGTTTCTTCCGAATCCGTTTGTAGTTCCTTTGAAGCTTCTAATCCTGGTTCTCGATTTTTATTGCTGGCTTTTTTCTTTAGAACCGCTATACTACCACCAACAGCAACTATTCCGACAGCCCCGATGATAATATAAATGATATTATTACCATCTGGATCGCCTCCTGTATCAATATCAACTGTAATTGTTATTTTATCAGAATGCGGAGAATCTCCTGACGAATTACTAGCAACAACGGTCACATTGTATTTTCCTTCAGTCACAAAATCGATTTCCAGTTCTGTATTAGTTGTAGTCCCATTAAGAGCATTGTTGACGTAAACATCATAGCTCGTCGCTCCAGTAACCTCACTCCATGAAATTGTTAAATTCGTAGTATCAATTGTCTGACTTTGTGTTAGAAGTGTTGGTTTTGCTGGAGCTATTCCAATATCTACGTTGACAACAATTGTATTGGAATTAGCTGATTCTGTATAGTCATTGGCAGCACGTATGAATATGTTATACGTTCCACTTTGCGTAAATGTGATTATCGGAAATTGGACCTGTTCAATGGTACAGAAAAATTCATCGTTTGCATATACATTACCATAATCCCCTCCATACCACCATACATATAGTTCTAGGTAATCTTGATTGAGATTTATAGGTGAACTCATCATGATAATTGGCGAATCTGGTACTTGATAACGTGTCACATTTAGTATATTGCTATGGTCAGATTCAAGTCCTGTCCTCACAGCAGTGACAGTAATATTTTGCTGACCAACAACCATACCTACATTATATTCTGTATTCGTAGTATCAGTGTAATATTCTAAATCTCTATATATATTATATTTAGACGCATATTCTACGGGTGTCCAAGTTACCGATACATAACCATTAGATGTCACAACTGGAGAAGTCGGGCTGGTAATGGTAGGTGGTTCGGGTGTAACATTCATCATTAAGGTAATCTCGGATGACTTCTCCGTTTCCCCTATCGAATTATTTACTGATACAGACACTGTATAGATCCCATCCGATTTAAAGTCCAGGTCAATGTCTGTTTCATTAGTCGAACAGTTATATTCATTATTTACATAAATTCGATAATTTGCAGCATACAATGCCCGGTTCCATTTAATATTGACTACATGTCCAGCATATGCGCCATTCTCGGTTATAAGTGTCGTTGAATTGGGCATTGGAGAAGACCAAAACCCATTTACCAATGGATACCCATCTTCCGTAATCCCTGCCCGAATTTCATATGGGGTATCATATATAATTCCATTATCTCCTGCTAACGGATATAGCTCAGAATAGTCGTCCCAATAATTTCCATGAGTTCCATTATCCCATAAATTGAAACTGGTTTCTCCTCCGTAGTTCTCATGGTTATATTGCAAATGATTTCCATATATGGTGCAAATTGCATTAGAACGCATTGAAATACCACGATTTGCAGAATTCACGATAACATTATCGGTGATATTATGATAACCACAATGAGCTGTTTCAATACCATTGTAATAATTATCGATGTAATTTTCAGTTATATTTCCATAATCTGCTCCGTATCCCGTTCCTGATTGTCCAAAATAAATGCCATATGTGGTTGTTGGTTTTCTTAATATTAGCGTGTTGTTAATGACTTTATGATTATCCAATCCCGCAATATAAATTCCATGCCCCGTATTGTTAATAAGAGTATTATTTTTAACCAAAGAATTGGTGACCCAATCCAATGCAATACCCGTCCACCCATTATTGAGGATAACGTTATTTTTAACCTTTACATCTGTCGAATCCGTCCAATCAATAGCTGTACCCGAATTGTTAGTAAAGGTATTGTTTAAAATTGAAAAATCATAGTTATCTGGGAATCTGTTTGACAGTAATTTTATCGCAGATC
>WJKO01000821.1 GCA_014729055.1 Promethearchaeota archaeon
CGCATTTACACCCACTTTTTGAAAAGATTCCACCAACGATTTATTAACGTAACCTGCTAGCGCCATTTTAATCATTTTGATAGCTTCTTCATCAGTATGACGAGTTGTAAAACCCTTAGGCGTTTTATATATTTTCGGAGATTTGCCCATTTCTTTATATAACTTATTTATTTGTGGACCACCACCATGGACTATAATGAAATTGTATTGATCTATCAATTCCTTTACATCCATGATTAAATTACTATAATCTTGGGCTACTAATGCCCCACCAACCTTCATAACGACTGTTTTTTTATTCATCATTCTGCTTCTCCTATCAATTATCCCTTTTCTTGTTAAGTAAATTCTACGCATAAGTTTCTTCTAAATATTCAATAAATTGTTGAGCAATGTCCAAATTTGAGGCCTTAGACATACCCTTAAATTGAGGGCATCCATTAACTTCTAAACAAGTATAACCTTTCTTAGTTTGCATGAGATCAATTCCCAAAAACTCTCCACCCACTGAATCAGCTATCTTTTTACAGATCGATTCCATTTCATTATCTATTTTAAGAGGTATTCCCTTAGCACCAAGTGCGATATTGCTCCTGAAATCATCGCTTTGAGTAATTCTACCCATTGCCGCAACACACTTTCCTCCGAGAAATATTACTCGGATATCAGTTGGAGCATCCTCTGGTCTTTGATCTGGACCGATATAATCTTGAATATAGAAGACCTTCTGAAAGATATGACCCATAGTTTCTCTATCTTCTAAGATCGCTGTCGCCATATTCTTATTATCCAATTTTGCAATCAATCGTCCCCAAGAACCGATTGGTGGTTTAATTATTGAGGGATACCCAGTCAATTCCTCGATCAATTCTAAACTAGAGTTTTTTTTAAATGCAATTCCAGATTTAGGCGTAGGTATGTTGTTTTCAAAGAGCTTTAAACTGGTTAAGATTTTATCACCGCAGATATGGAGAGAATTGTAGTCATTAATAACTTTTATACCTGCACTCTCTAAAACTGCTGAAGAATATAACCCTCTCACCAAACTTAGTGAACGCTGGAGCACTATATCTACATCAGAAAAATCGTTTACCTCATTATTAAAAAGGGCATTAAAATTCAACTTCAGACGTTGATTATTAAATTGGATTACTTTATGTCCTCTTTCTTTTAATTTTATAATAATTTCTTTTTCTTCAAAGTTTACTCTGTTTAAAATTACGCCAATCTTCATTGTTCATCAATCTTCTCTGTTATCTATTGTCATCTATATATAATGTCTTTTTATTTAATCTTGTTAAAAATTATTTGTCTTTTATACAACATCTTTCAGCTAACATGTTCTCTTGATATGATTTCGATGATATTCGCATTTTTTATCTTTTTTATCGATTTCTGAAATGATTAAGATGTTTTACTTTAACTCAAATACATATGAAGAAAAACGAGAATCCGACGAACGAATACTAAATTTGCTCGTTTTTTACGCTGATATCTTCGAACACACGGGATTAGAGGAATTATCAGAAAAATGGGGAAAAATTGCGGAAAACTTTTACAAAAGTCGATATTAAATCCAATTCTTTTTCTTTTTTCATTTCTTTTTAGCAAGTTTTTATTCTTAGACTAAGAAAATTCTTTATACGCTTTCGACCCAATAATTAAAATATATAACATAATTCTTTGAAATAAGATGATCTAAAATGGTAAAACTCGCGATAAAAGTAGATTGGATGAATATGCGTGTCGAATGCGCACCCAATATAAAAGTTATTGATATTAATACTGAAAATGATCGTTCTACAATCCTAATGGAGATAACGAATGAATATGATGAAAAAGAGTATCCCGTATTTATCTTATCAAAAGAAAAGGTTGAAATGGAAGAACCATTTGATGATGACGATCGGTTTTGGAAAGGGTTTATTGCCCCCTCTGGAGCTACTGGGGCATCGTCTGCACCAGCACCACAACAGAATGTGGTAAAACCCCCCTCGATGAATAACGCTCCCGCATCGACAAGCTCGGCAAGCGCAGCTGATGAGGTTGAAAAGAGAAAACTACAAGCTCAAATGGATTCTATTCAAAAAATGGTCAATAAACTCGACAAACAATTCGAAAATGGACAACTTAATCAAGAAACTTATCTTAAAAAGAAGCAATTTCTCGCTCAGAAATTAGGGTCCCTAATGGGCAAATTAGAACAGCTGTAGACTAGTTATAAATAGATAAATAGATTTTAGGGAATTATAAAACTGAGTAATATCTATATATGTCCAAGTTTTCATTAACTATAGACAACAGATCCCAAAATAGAGATTGGAATTATTCCAAAAATATTTGCCGATTTTTTACATTTTTGCAACATTTTAAATAATTAGTTAAATAAATTAAGAATGGAAGACATTTGATTAAGTAGAGGGAAATTCTAAATTATGAGTTATCTTACTATAAGCTATAATCGTAAGAAGAAAAAGAAAGAACTTAACGTGATGTCCTTACAACAAATCGTAGGTAAACATATTTCTATTAAATTAGATAAACCAATTAAGAATGCTTTTATTGATAGAGCTAAGAAAAACGTTGAAAATTACAATATTATCGAGGAAAAGATTTTTAATGTCATGAGTCCAAACCGAACTGATATTACGTTTTCTGGTAGTGGAAAATCTCCGTGGACTTTAGTAGTAGGTTCAAAAGGCGTCAGGAAGAAATTGTTTTTATTATTTATTGGAAACAAAATATGGGGTCTTGAATTAGATTCTGGAATAAGTTTAAAAAGAGAAGCTAACAAATTAGGTCAAGATCGTTTGATTAAGTTTCTTAAAAAACAAGTTTTTAGCATGCTTGATACCCCAGAAAAATGGGAATCAATAGATGTTTACCTTAGGACATAAAACTCACAATTTTCTATATTTTATTTTGTAACATTTTCCTTTATTTTGATTTTCGATAAGATTTAATTGATGAAGTTTAATATTTCTACTTGAAATTATAATGAAATTTATACATCCATCTAAAGATATTAAAGCTAGTAAAGGAAATATCTTGGAAAATAAAACGATATGTGTTTGTTTGACTGGTAGCGTATCGGTAGTTAATAGTCCAGATCTTTGCCGTCTTTTAATGAGATATGGCGCTGATGTAATAACTGTAATGAGCAAAGCCGCAACAAAGTTAATAGGTTCAGAATTATTGAAATGGGCAACTGGGAATGAGGTAATAACAGAATTAACTGGTGATATCGAGCATATAATGATTGCAGGGGAACGTCCAGCTCAAAAGGGCAAAGCTGATCTCGTTGTTATAGCTCCCGCAACAGCTAATACG
>WJKO01000822.1 GCA_014729055.1 Promethearchaeota archaeon
ATTTATGCTATAACGCTATGCGATAATTATTCTATTTTTCTTCAGATTGACTTATGCAACCAAAGTATCTATCAATCAATTATCGATAGATTAACTAATTACCATTTTAAATTATATGTATGAACATGTCATTAATTATAACTTTTTTGGATAAAGAGAATATAAGAATAGAGTTAAATTGATGAATTGAAACTACAAAATTATTCTCATCAATAGAATCATAATTTTATTGTTAAGTGATAAAAACTTAAGCGTAAGTGAACCGAATGATAATATTCATAACAAACACTCCAGATCATAAGACCGATAGCATGATTAAGAAAAAATTAAGCGAAAAAGATTCTGGATTTAAACTTATTTCGCCAGAATTGGACGAATCAGAAATAAAAAATGAGCTAACACAGCATGAAAACCTACTGGTTTTACTAAAGCCTAATTATTGGAATATTTTCAAAGTATGTAATATATTGCTGGACTTGAAGATACCATCGATAAATTCGGCAGAGATAACAAAGCTCTTTAAAAATAGAGTTGATATTGAAAATAAACTAAAAATTATATTTAATACAGAACTACCAAAGAATTTGAAATCAAATATAAGTCTTCCCCGTTCTTGGTATCTGCTTTCCGGTCAGGATTTAAAGGAAGATGAGCTACAAAGCTTGGAGGAAAACATAAAAAAACACTTTAAATCAAAATTTCCGCTAATAGTGAAATATCCAATAAATCATACAGGATTTCATTTCATAAAAAAGATCACTACATTGGAACAAATTTTAATGCTAAAACCTCTGATTCAAACCAGCGGCTTAATAGTTCAGGAAGAAATAGATTCTAATGATATATTAAAGAGTTATTGTTTGGGCAATAAAATCTTTAGCCAAAGACAAAAAGAAAAAATAGGAACTCTTCATATCGAAAAGGGTTGGGATTTAAAAGAAATATTGCAGAAAAATCAGCATAAGGTAAAGTCAACAAAAAAATTAACTCGAAATACTGTGCAGACCCCTTTAAAAATAACTGATTTTATGCGTTTCATAAAAAAAAGATTCAATATATCCATTTTTGGTGCAGATTTTCTTATTAAGAATTCGTATGATAATTTTCAACAATATTATCTGGTCGATATAAATGATTTTCCGGGTTGTAGAGGTGTAGAAAGGGCGGGAGAATATATAAGCAGATTCGTATACGAAAGATATCTTCAATTATTTGAAAATAAAAATTAAAAAAGGAGATTGAAGATGACAATAGATTACAGACTACTATAGACAACAATAGCCTATCTCATTTTATGTTATTTCTTCTTCTACGCCAATCTCCTTTCTGATGTTACTATATGCCGAAAACCTTGCGGGTTTGTCCGTCTTGACACCATGGGTTTACGTCAAGATTTCATCCAACTCGACATTTTTATTTGTTTTTCTTTTTTGGTGCGGATTTTGATTTCTTCTTTTTCTTCTTCTTTTCTTGTTCAGCGAATTCTTTTAACGGACTTTTACCAAGTTCGGCAATTTTCTTTGCCATTTCCTTTACAGTTGTTTGGAATTTCTGACCTTCTGCAGCGCTACAAAAGTGCATTTGAACCCGTTCTGGTTCAACACCGACGGATTTAAGTACTTTTTGCACGTATTCTACATTTCTAATAGAATGTTTGGATCCAGTCACGAAATTACATTCTTCTGGATATCATCCTATTACAGCTACGCCGTCGGCACCTTTTCCAAATGCACGCATTATCATATCTACAGAAACTCTCCCTGTACACATGGCTCTTACTGGCCTAATAATCGTCGGATATTGTCCCCGAATAGTTCCCGCCATATCTCCCGCACCGTAACCTCATTTCCAGCATAAAAATGCTATCATACGTAAGCTATCGGTTTTAACTGCCATTTATTTCATCACTTTGTTTTAAGTTCTATTTTAAGGTTCCAACTGGAGATTTCATCATGAGATTATCGATGAGTGCCTTGAATTGTTGGTCCCGTGCACCACGAACGGTAACAGCAGATGATGGACATGTCATCGCACAAATTCCGCAACCCCGACATTTTATTTCATCAATGACAGCACCATCTTTCGTGAGAGTTATTGCATCGTATGGACAATTATCGACACATAGTCCGCATATAGAGCACCGACCTAAATCGACAACGGCTTTTACCATGAGCATGGTATATTTGCCCGGCTCTAATATTTTTGCCGATGATGAAGCTGCACCTTTTGATTGCATGATTGTTTCTGCTATTGATTTTGGCCCATGGGCTGCTCCAGCTAAAGAGATCCCCGCAACATTTGTATCTACTGTGTTAAGTCTGGCATGAAATTCTTTGAAGAAACCTGAAGGTGAAGTTTCTAATTTTAACACTTCATTTAATTTTTCAATGCCTTTAGCTGGTTCCATTGCTGATGAAAGAACGACAAGGTCAAACTCGTGTTCCTTCAGCGTTTCGCAACCCTCTAATTCATCGATCATATATACTTTCAGATTTTTCGTCTTTGGATCTTCCTCGATTTTCGGAATACCCGATTTAACGAACTTTACGCCGTATTTTCTAGTTTCTAGGAAGTATTCTTCATAGGCTTTTCCTGCTGCTCTGATGTCAATGAATGCTACCGTTATATCTGTATCAGGATCATGCTGTTTTATCAGTTTTGTATTCTTGACCGAGATCATGCAACATACTCCAGAGGAGCAGTATTTATTACGTTTAAGATCCCGTGAACCCACACATTGCACGAATAATATTCGTTTTGGATGTTTACCATCGGATGGTCGCACTAAGTGTCCAAAGGTAGGACCATTAGGTGCTAAGATCCTCTCTAACTCCAATTGAGTTATCACGTTATCGTAAACACCGTATCCACAGTAACCTTCTTCTCGGAATTCGTCCCAACCTGTTGCAATGATTATTGATCCAACATTGAATCGAACTGTTTTTGGTTTTTGTTCAAGATCTATTGCGTTCAATTCACATTCCGTTTCGCACATATGGCATTTGATACATTTATCCATATCTATTTGAGCTACTAAGGGAACAGCTTGAGTAAACGCAACATATATTGCTTTACGATGTCCGAGATTCTGGTCAAATTCTGATGGTGCAAATGATGGACAGACGTCTACACATGCACCGCAACCGATACATTTATCATTCGTATATCTTGGGTGTTGTAATACTTCAACCTCAAAGTTTCCAACAAATCCTGTAACTTTTTGGACTTCCGCATATGTGATTAAGTGTATATTCTTCGTTCTTTCGACTTCCAGCATTACTGGACCTAAAATTCAGATAGAACAATCGTCCGTAGGAAACGTTCTATCTAACATTGCCATTTTACCGCCGATTGTAGGATTCTTTTCCACGAGGAATACTTCGTATCCCTGATGTGCAAGATCCAGAGCGGCTTGGCATCCGCCTACACCTCCACCAATGACCATTGCCTTTTTTGTAACTGGAAATGTTTTTTGTGGAATATCCTCGAGGAAATATGCCCGACCCACACCAGCTCTTATTAAATCCTCTGCCTTCTGCTGAGCCTTTCTTTCCTCAGACATATGGACGAAGGATACATGTTCCCGAATATTTACAAACTCAAGATAGGTTGGAGGAAGTCCAACTTCTTGTAATACTGCTTGAAATACGGGTTCATGGGTTTTGGGTGTTCAAGCCGCGACGACGATCCGATTTAGATTGTTTTCCTCTATGCTTTCTTGTATAACAGCAGCCCCCGCAGTTGTGCAGAAACTGATATTATCAGTGGCATATGCCACATGTGGTAGAGTTTTAGCGAATTTTACGAGTCCAGTTTCTTCAGTAGTATCAAGTACGCCTGCTATATTGATTCCGCACCTACAAACATAGACACCAATGCGAATTTCTTGTTGTTCTGACAAAGGACATCACTTTATTTGTAAGTGGATTCTCTAAGTTGACTAAGAGTTTTTAGTATGTTATTTAGAATGAGATTCTTAATGTTTTTAATTCTTTCTTATAAGATTTTCTGATTATTCATAAAAATAAATTGTTGCAATAAAATGAGAATGATTATTAAGAAAAAAGAGATTAAAAAAATCTTAATTAATTACATGTAGGTTATTAAGAAATTACAGCCCTAAATCTGGAATCACGAAATCTAATCCAAGCTCTTTCAATTTTTCCTTAGTTGGAATTCCAGTCTCGGGATCCCAACCCCTAACCTTATAATAAGCAGATAATAACTCTTGGAAACCTTCTTCTTGCAAGGTAACACCTTTATTTGGTCCTCGAGTATGAGCAACTTCAAAAAACTTCCTTGGAGGATGATCATCTGCCCTAGTCCAACCCTCTCTGATATTGAAGCATTTTGAGAGGTTCGTAATTGCTTCACCACGTTTTACCATAAATTCTTCAGAAAAAGGTAATCCTGTAACTAATTCATAGACTTTTGCCATTTCAGCGTTTCCATCGTAAATACCCCGGGTAAATTTGCAGATTATAAATGAATCTACTATGGTGTAGATATCTTCAGTACCTATCATCTTCTTAGCACGTGCTTCGCCTTGATCATAACCAAATCTATCGAATTTTCCATCTCTATCTAGACCATAAGCTCCATTACGCAAGTGGCATGCTCCTCTAATCGATACACTTTCACCGACCGCAAAGGAACTCATACCATGGAGATCAAATGCAGGCAATTCCAGACCCTTGATATGAATAGCATATAGATCAGCATCCCCCCTTTCCATCTCATTTAAACGTTTTGCAGCCATTTTTGTGCCATCGCCAAAAATCTCTCCAGCAAATCCTTCACCCATAGCCATTTCTCGTGTAAATCTTACAAGATTCGAAATTGATCCAAACGGAAGTTCATATCCTAAGTCTTCTTTCGTTATCAACCCCTTTTCGTAGCACTCACAAGCCATGGCTGCCGTTACACCCCCAGAAATGCCATCAATACCAATCCTATCTGAAATTTCGATACATTTAATAACAGTAGGAAAATCAAAACTACCTGTGGCTGTACCAAAACTATAACAAGTTTCTACATCAACCGAAGCATAGGTTTCACCATACTCCTTATATAATACATGGTCTTTAGGTATCGCTGCTAAATGATCACATGCAACGGGACATTGACTGCAACCCACTTTTTTCACTACGAAATTTTTATTTAAATAGTTTCCGTCAAATTTGTCGATATCATCTACTGTACCTTCGCTATGATTGCGGACAGGCATCATTCCCAGTTCATGATAGATTCGTAAACCAGCAGGGGTTCCAAGATCACGATATTTTGAAGTAGGAGAATCATTAGCTTTTTTTATCAGTTTTTTAGCTACCTTGTAAAATTCTTCTGGATGGGCTACTTGTGCACCTTTAGTACCTCTAAAACATATAGCTTTCAGATTCTTTGAACCCATCACAGCACCCATACCAGTTCTACCAGCTTGCCGATTTCGATCATTTGTGATGCAAGCCATTCGGGACATACGCTCTCCAGCTTGACCGATAGCTAAAACAGCAAGCCGGGGGTCTCCAAACTCTTGTTTAATCATATCTTCTGTTGTCCAGGAGTCTTTTCCCCAAACGCTGTCTTTACAAGGTACTAAATAGCGAAGATCATCATCAACTACTAAATATACAGGTTCTGGTGATTTACCCTTAAAGACAATCAAATTCACACCAGCTCGCCGAGCTTGTGCAGCAATTGAACCAGAAGAAATCGCCATACCAAACATACCAGTCTGGGGAGATTTCGCAAAAACACCATACTTTGAGCTCGTAGGTAAAATAGTGGTTGGGAACGGTCCCATTGCATAAACAAAAATGTTATCGGGGCTTAGCGGATCGATTCCGGGTTTCATTTCATCCCATAGAATCTTTGCTGCAAACCCATATCCTCCAATCCAGTTTCTGCAAAACTCACTTGATACTTCAGATTCAGTTATCGTCCCATTGGTTAAATCTACATCTAATCTTATTTGCGTGTATCCTTTTGCTATTTCTGGAATAGATTTATCCTCAGATTCTGTCATAATAATCACTTTTATCAAAATTTTATAGTATTTCCACTTTTATCAAAATTTTACATTCTTTAATTTAACTTCCCTTCTCCAGGGAATCCTCTTTTAATAATTCTCTTCAGTGTGATAATTCTATCTTCATCTTTATCTGCATCTATTTCTTCAATAAATATTGCTTCTTTTGGGCATACTTCCACACACTGAGGTTCGTCATATTCGGTGCTTTCACATAAATCGCATATAAGAGCTACATTTTCAGTAGTATGAATAGTAATTAGACCATAAGGACAAGCTTTTATGCAAGCACCACAACCATCACATTTGTTTAGATTGACCTTAATAACGCCAGTTTCGGGATCTTGCTTTAGAGCTTTTTTATCACAAGCTACAACGCAATCAGGA
>WJKO01000823.1 GCA_014729055.1 Promethearchaeota archaeon
AACTACTTCTGTCCAGACTTCCGAGACTGGGGCTTCCGTAACTAAACCCGTCTGCGTCCATGATGTTGAAATGGTTATTGATGATGTTCATCTTGCTGTTTCTACTGAAGCGAAAAGCCCCCGACTTTAGTCGGTGGGATTGTGTTACTTTTTATTGAACATAATTAGTGGTTATCGGCACAATCATTTCTGGGTGTTATTTCTATCCTATTGACTAAAAAAAATAAAAAATAAAAAATAATTTTAAGTAATCTAGTTCTAAGTTCTAGATAGTTTCTGTTTCAAACAAATACTCAGTCGGATTCCAAGTAGTAAATCTACCCAACCCACAATCCAAATCATTTGAAAGTACTACCCAAAACTTTTGGTCGATGCCGTCATTAACCATATCACTATAATCATAGTGAGCCATGATTAATAATTTACCATCTTCATCAGAAACACTTGAACCAATGCATGTTGCATAAGGATATTGATTATTATGTGTTTCGTCCCCGTAATAGATCAATGTATATTCAGTTTCCGGTTCTAATCTATACCCTTTAGCAAACATTGCACTTCCTCTGAATAGTTTTAAGTATCCGTGAGCTCCGCCTTCTACTATTTCCCATGTAACTGGGTTCTTCTCCACTAACTCAATTGCTCCTTTAGGTACAAAATACTCCATTCTTGCTCTAAACCTATCAAAGATGTTATCTACCCAATCAGGTCTCTCATAAGGGAATCCTTCTGGTGGTTTGGGTGGTTCTGGTGGTCGTGGACCAGGTATTACTATCGGCATTTCAGGTGCTGGTTCAGGTATTGGGAAAATCCAAGCCAATGCACCACTACTTACTATACACATTGCTAAAAGCAATGCAACAATTACTTTTTTCATAGTTTATTACCTCCTTATATCTTTTTTATAAACCCTCTTCTGGGCTCATAAATATCACCTTGTAAAGATAATTTTTTTATTATTTTATCAAATGCATCTTCACTAATTCCGAGTTCTTCAGCTTTAATTAATAACTTGGTCAAATCAATAGACTCAGTATCAGGGTATGAATTAATCAAATTCCTGATAATCTTGAATTTATTCCTCTCGGATGAAGAAACACCAATTGAAACCCGGTCAATATCATATTCTCCTGTTTCCGGATCTATTCCGATTTGTGATAAGCAAAAATGTATTAAGCCAATAGCACGCTGTGCATCTTTTTCTTCAACATTTTTTGATAATCTGAGTTTTGCAGATGCTTCGGATAACCTGATTAATGCTTCTAATTGTCTTGCTGAAATAGGGATTGTTGTAATTCCTGTTTCTGTGGTCTTTGATTTTGACCGCATATTAATATAATATTCTTTAATTTTTTCCGCAGCCTGTTTGGTTAATTCTGGCTTGATTTTTTGTCTTATATATGAAAAATATTTTCTTAAAAATTTTTTATCTAAAATAACATCTGTTTTTTCTTTATTCTCGATCCCCATATGTTTTTTCAAGATAAATTCTGCCATTTCAGTATCTTTAGTTTTATCAGGTAAATCCTTAACAGGGAAAATCAAATCAAACCTGTTAATTAGGGTTGAAGGCAAATCTATTTGCGAAGCCACCATTTCATACGGGTCAAACCTATCATATTTTGGGTTGGCTGCCGCCAATACAGTAGTTTGACACCTTAATGTGGCTTGGATGTTAGCTTTGTTAATTGAAATAGTTTGCTGTTCTAATCCTTCATGTAGAGCACTTTGGTCTTCTTTTGACATCTTATCCAGTTCATCAATGCAAGCTACCCCACCATTAGTCAAAACTAATGCCCCTGCTTCAAGAGCCCATCCTTTCATGAATTCATCTTTTACTACGGTTGCAGTCAACCCAGTCCCGCTTGAACCTTTTCCAGAAGCGTATCGTGCTTTAGGAGCAACAGTACTTATCCTTTTTAATAATATAGATTTTCCGCTTCCCGGATCTCCTATTAAAAAAATATGGATATCTCCTCGGACAGGCACATCTTTTGTCTTTCTAACCCCGCCCGCCATTTGCAAAACCAATGCTTGTTTAATTTCATGCATCCCATATATTTCCGGTGCGATTGAATTAACTAATATTTCAAAAACATCTTTCTTTTTTGTAAAAGATTTGATTCTTTTTATGTCCTTTTCATTGACATTTATATCTAAAAATTCTTCCTGGATAGGTTCATAATAATTCACATCAAATATAATATCAAACCTAGTCAAAACCCCGCCTCTTCTGGCAGGTAAAGGGACCTCACTTAGAATCCCATTAACAATTATCTTACTTCCAGGGCTGGTTTTCTTATCATTAATCGGGCTTACTAAATCCGAATTAAGGAATATATTCAATCTTTTGGGTTGTACACCGCCCCCAAGGTCTTCAGGCGATTCTTCAAGTATGATTTTTTGTGCATCTACAAGTTCTTTACTGATTAACCTGAATTTTCCTTTCCTACCGCACCCGCATCTGGTTGGCTCTTTAAACCTGTCGTCCATTTGCAAAACAGTTATTATATTCCCGCAACTCGGACATTCGAATCGTGCACTTGTAACTTTAGGTCGAACATCAGATTTTTGTCTTATAATGCCTTTTACACAAATTAATTTACCTAATTCACTTGTTCTTATGTTTCTGATAGAATAATACTGGGATTCAGGTAAGTTTTTTGTCCTCAATTTGAAATTAACATTAGTACCTATTTTTTCCTGTATTGAAAGCTCGCCTGCCCTGATTGTTTCTTCAGGTTCCTCTAATAAACTCTCTGCAAGATCAGGATTAAATTTAACAATATTATCAAACGAAATATCAATATGTTTTTTACCTTTCCTCTTATTTTCTAATAAATCATGTTCGTACATTTCAAAAAAACCATTGAATAAATCTATTGCTTGTTGAGCATCCATTTTTTAATTTATTTCACCCACTATGAAAGCTATTGTAAAAAGTACAAATATAAAAAAAAAGGTTACGGAAATAATGAATATCAATACCAAAACCGGTATCCAGATTGGGCTGAACACCCACAACCAAGACCAATTGATTATACCATATAATTTAAAAA
>WJKO01000824.1 GCA_014729055.1 Promethearchaeota archaeon
GTGATGGCACCTACCGTGCTGTTGAAGATAAATGGTATATCACAGATGATGCAGATAATTATATTGATCCTGAGTTACTTAATACAAACAGCCAAGCGGTGTATTACATCAAAATGTATGAGACACAAGGTGGGGTAGCTTGGTTTGGTCCATTATGGGTCGGAACACAAAACCTCTGAAATCTAATCAATTAAATTTAGTCTTAATCTAATTTTTTTAACTTCATATTTATAACAAAGCTTGCTTTTATGAATTTCTTATGTATTATTGGGGAAGATATTAAATATATAAGATGTTTGGTTTATTATAGGGACGATTGAACCAATCTGGAATTAAATATTGGTGTAATCTTATAGAAGTTCTCATATATATATAAATAATTATTTGATCAAAGAAATATCTAATAAAAGAAAGAGGAAAAGGTGTTGTTTGTGCAAATATTAAAGAAAATAAAAAAACTAGGAATGATCGTTTTCTTAATCGATGTTTTTCTAATGCTACTTCATTCTTTTACGTCCGCATTTAGTTTACATTCTTTGTTAGGGCTCGAAGATTATAAAAGTAAAATATTTATGGTTTTCACGCTGATTATGACTATATCATTTCTTTTAATGTATTTTGGAGCAAAAATAGAAGTCAAAAACAATAAAAAAAACGGGAAAAGGAAATTGGAATTTTGTAAGGAGATGGATCCAGAATTTTGCGAACATCAAAAAGAATTTCTCACTCCACAAACTGATGGACAAGGGCAAACAATACCGGTCATAAGGATTTCCTTAGTTCTCTTTATTTTAATGATGCTTATATATTATAGTTATTATAACGCATTTGAATTGTCTTCCGAAGATCTTAGCACTATTCCTCCATTTTGGCGTGGTTCATTTCTTTATACCATGGCATTTTTCTTCATATCCGTATCTTTTCTTATTGCAAAAGCCGCAGGAAATCTCACTGAAGACATGATGCGAACATATATATTAGGGTTTCATGTACACGAGAGTGTATTGGGTATTATGTTAATAATTACAGGTGTTCCTTTGATGGCTACCGCTCCCGCTTATTATTTTCTGGAGTTTATTATAGGGGGTGCCTTTGTAGTCTCTGGTATTTTTCTAATTGGTAGAGATTGGCAAGATATTGCAAAAGGAGATATTTTAGTGCATAAATCTAAAGAAAAGGACTACCAGATTTACGTAAAAATTGCTGAAGAAAAAGAAACTCTTGAAAAAGTTCATCAATAGATGTAAGTTCTATTAAATGAGACATTCCATAACGATAGGGTCATGATCACTTAACCACTGAGTTCCTTCGTTCGCTTCTGTTCTTTCCTCGCAAGATGAGATGTAAATGTTTGATGTAATAAAAATATAATCGATTTCTATAGGAAATATATATCCGTCTATTAGTCGAAAAGCATTATAAATCGGTTTCGAGCCAACCCCTTCCAAGAAACTGTAGAAAGGAAATATCGGAGGCATATTGAAGTCACCAGTGACAATTACGGGTAAATCAGCTGTACGTTGTGATATATCTTTATTGAGTTGAATTGACGCTTTAATGTGGAATTCGGGATAAAATCCATAATGCGTATTATAAAAGAAAAATTCTGTCCCAGTTGCTTTATCTTTTAAATGTGCCCAAACGTAAGTTCTTTTTATTGTTTCAGTTAGCCAAGTCCGGCTGGATATCTCTGGTGTATCGGAAAACCATTTCGTACCATTATCAAGAAGCGAAAATTTATCAACATCATAAAAGATTACGTCATGTTCCCCCGTATTGCCATCTATGCCAAGGCTTTCACGTCCGATGCCTATCCAAGTATAGTTTCGCGTCTCCAAGGAGTTATTAAGATAACTGGCTTGAATTTCGAAGACTTCTTGAAGACCAAAAACGTCTAAATCCAAAGAATCTATGTAATCCGAGAGGGGTTCGCGCCTTTGCACCCATGAATTTAAAGTCCCGTCCTCACCAGCATAGAGAATATTAAAACTCATAGTGCGAATTTCTAATTTTTCACCATTATCACAGCAATTGAACGGCTGGTTGAAAATAGAAAGAGAAGAGAGACAAACCACTATTATTAGAAATGCCACATTCTGTCTGGTTTTGGAGAATAACCGGATTTCTTTATTATATAACGGAATCCTATTATTCAAAATAATATACGTAGCAAGAATTACAGCTGCACTTAATGAAATAATAGAAATAATATCAGCCCCCATGATTCTCCCTACAAGAACAATCGTAAAAAATACACAAAGCATAAACAAAAGTATTGCTAATATCGACCTTAGAACAGAAATCCGTATTTTCTGACCGAAACTAAACTCTCGACCGTTTAATGGTCGTGGAATTTTATCAATAAGAAAAATGTAATGAAATCCTCGAACTATTAGAATTATGAAGAGAAAAACAGAAAGAAAGAAAAACCAAGGAGTAACAATAATTGCAATTATTGTCTCAAAAAGCATATATCGACAATTTAATTGCTCAATATTCCCGTAATGCCTAGCGAAGAGGAGACAAAATATATTAGTGATTACAATCGTCAAGATAATTAACACAAGATTGAATTCTAATAATAACATTATTTGAATATTTGTTTTTATTACATAAATAAATAAGTAAAAAAAGAAATAGGAATAAATAGAAAAAGATATGTGGTTTAAATGAGTGAATCTGCTGAAAAGGAAGAGAATATAGTCAATTCCCAGAAATTATCTCAAATAAGTTTTATACTTTGCATTGTTTCAGTGGTGGGATGGATTATTATGTTTATTGTCGCATTAGATTACATGATCTCGAATGCAGATAACATTAACTCACGTTTTTTCGTTTGGTTTATCGGATTGATTTATATTTCGTCTGGAATTTTAGGTTGTTATTTTCTTAAAAAGGATAAGAAGAAAACGGGAGGTCTTATTATATTTCTGGGCTACTTAAGTGCAACAAGCACAATGGTTATTTTATTGTTTCCTCTATTTATTCCGCCTTTCGACTGGTATGTTTACTTTATGATATCTATATTATTAATCGGTCTTATAGGGAGCAATATTAGCATTAATGAATGTAGAGTGGTTAAATTATGAAACTTTCAGACTTAAGACTGATTTTTAAAACAAAAACATTTAGAATCATTTTGTTTATGTTTATTCTTTGGTTGGTCGGTTTTGGTATATTTTTAATCTGGATCAATCCAGATCTTGCCAAGAATCCAGGCGATCCAAAGAATTTTCTCCGAGATTTTATTTGGTTGTTCTATTGGCGATGGAATTTGGATTATTTAATGATCCCGCTCTGGGGGGTTGTTGTTGTGCTCGAATCTTGGCTATTTCGGCAGTTGATGAAAAAGCTGTCAAACGAAACTTTATCAGTGTGGATCTCTCCGATTCTAACAATGGGTTTTGCTTATTTGTATATGTTAGCCATTGATTTAGGCGTGACCTATTTTGCAGATACTTCCATTGATGGGAATTGGGAATCAACAGAAATCGTATGGTTTGGATATACTGCACAAC
>WJKO01000825.1 GCA_014729055.1 Promethearchaeota archaeon
AATATTTAGAATCAAAATAGTAATATGATAAAAATAAGAGTGAACGGAATTCCCAAAACGCAATACAGATTCAACGTATCAAATTTTTGTCAGGAATCAGGTTGCATCGACACTGGGATACGAAAAGGGCAAAGCCATACAGGCGAGTACAGCTTTTATATGTACCATAAAACAGGCAAGCTAAATGACTCCCTGATGAAAGATTATCCAATTGAATCAATCGACATTATAGAATAAAATGACCTGATCAAATTTAATCGAATCCGCATAATGGATTTTAACTGAAGCGAGATTACTTAACTCAAAAATAAATAATCTCTTGATAATTGCACCGGATTTCGTACAATTCAGCGTGTTTGCTATCTTTTTTAATTATCATCTCCCATGATGTCGCCCTTTTGCTGAAATAAAATTATAATCAAAGACATAAACAACTTAATAACAAAAATCTAATAAGAATAGATTATTCTATTATTATTTTTATCGGTAGATTAAAACGATTACTTAATGTAACCTCCAATCTTCTTATATAAGTAAACAATAAAAATTTAAAATGTCAATAGTACATTTTCTTTTCTTTCAAAAAGAAAATTCATGACAAGTTAATATGCCATTATTTCCAATATATTATTACAATAATGTATTCAATTTTTTGTTATTCTAAAATATAAATATAGTATTAGTAGTAAAACCATAATATTTAGTGATATATGTGAATTACATACAAACAAGATGATTATGTCATGAATTGTCAAGAGATGGATAGCTTATGATGGTTTAGGAAGGCAATACATAATTCCAGTAATTCATATCATGGAATTACAATGCATTTTCGGCATTATTTTAGCAACCGATATGTATCATCATAAAACAATTGAAAGATTCAAAACTCAAAGAACTTCTAATTCTTGTAACTGTGGCTCATTTTCATTTAATAGTCTATATATAGCATGAACAATCTCGCCATTATTATATGGTTTATTTATATATGCATCTGCAATTGAGGTATCTATTTTTCGATCAAATGGCTGTATAACCCGCCTTGTTAAAATAATTAGCGGAGTATTATTATCTTTTTTTACTGTGTCTGCAATTTCGAAGCCTGCGTCAAGATCTTCCTGAAGTATTATATCGCAGATTATTAGGTCATAGTTGTTGTTAAGAGCTTTTTTTAAAGCCTCACTTTTTGTCTTAACCCGATCCACTATTATCGACAAGTTCACTTTTTTCTTTAATATTGTTTCAAGAACTTCAAAATGTTCAGTGTTATCCTCAATTACAAGAATATTGTACGTTTTTAGTCCAGACATAAAAATATCCTCTCTTTTATTGGTTTTCTCGTGGAAACGAAACGGTAACAACCGTCCATTTCCGTGGCTTAGATTTGTAAGAAATATTACCATTCATATCTTCGATAAACTCTTTAGAAACATATACTCCCAAACCGGTACCAGGAATCTCTTCATAATTCATTCTTTTCGAATGTGAACCTCTGAAAAACCTTTCATGAATATTTTGCAAATCTTTCCGAGTTATTCCCACACCATTATCTGCGACTTTGATAATAATTCTGTTATCCCGATTCGTTTTCAAAATTGTAATTCTGGGTTTTCGTTTTGTATATTTAATTGCATTATCGACCAGACATCTGATCGCTTCCTCGAAGCGGTCTTGCGCTCCCGAAATATAATCATAATCTCCACGTTTAATAAGTCTGATCTTAACTCCTGCATAAGCTTCGATTTTCGCAATAACATTTCTGATCGAATTCCATACGGAGAATTGGTTATTTTCGTGCTCGAATCCTGTTTCGATTTGCGTTGTACGTATAAGTTCTGAAGTCATCTGATTTAGCGAACCTACTCCTTCCAAAACAATATTACAATATTTAATTCTTTCGGCGTCGCTGTCAACCAGATTGTCTCTAATCATTTCAACATATCCACCCATTGCAACTAATGGGCCACGTAACGCGTGCGTATTTGACATCGCAAACTTGACCTTGGCATTTTGTAAATTTGCATATTCGAGTACCGCGGAAGCTTCATTAGCTAGTATTCTCAATGTTAATTTGTCATTTTCATCGAAACCATCGACAATATCCTTTGCAACAGCTATAGAACCTAGTATTTGCTTTCTGAAAAATAACGGGCATGCAAGTCCGGACTCAATCTTTTCGAGAAATATTCTCTCCTCCCCTATATAGCTATTTACAAATTCAATCCACCATTTTTCAGAGCTCCCATTTTTTAACTCAACCATCTTTCTTTTTTTTACAGCTAAACCGCTTAATCCGGATCCTTGCTCTAGTTCGACAGGTATATTTCCGGGCCATTCGAAGTTTTTTTTCTGCAGACACTGTTTAAATCTATGCTCTTTATCATCCCACTTCCGAATGATAGCTGAGCAAGGTTTTATTATTTCAAACGCCTTTTCAAGAATTAATTCTAATAAATCATCCTCTTTCTGACCAGTCAATAAACTTTCATCTATAGTTTGTATTGCATTAATCTCATCTTCTTTTCTTTGATGTAGCTTCTTTTGTTTTTCTTGCAGTTTTGCAAGCTGTATAGCTAAAGAAGCAAATCGCGTAAACACTGTCAATAGCGCAAGATCCCATGGACTGAACTCCTGATCAAGCTCCCCTATTAAATCTTTCCTGTTTTTATTATCTATCGATATTTTACCGATCAATGTATCTTCAGCTGATAATAATGGAATTTCCACCCATTCCGTAATTCCTTCCTTCCCTAAAATTTTGATATCAAAATCTGTCAACTCATTTTTCAAAAATTTAACAATTGTATCGCTTTTACTGATGTCCTTAAGTTCACGTCGGACACTCTTTATATCGATAATTACATGAACCGGCATCTTATGTTTAACCAATACCTTTGATGCTTTATCATCTGGAATTTTAAAATCTATTTTTTGGAAATCCTTAGTAT
>WJKO01000826.1 GCA_014729055.1 Promethearchaeota archaeon
ATTTTAAATGTTTGCTTAGATTTATGGTTAAAACCCAGAAAACAGAGAAATTATTATTGTTATTATTAAATATGGAGATCAAAAAGAAAGATGAAGATACAAAATATATCTCAATTCAACATGATTCTTTTAATTTCTTATTAATAAATTTTACTTTTCATGTAAACCATTACTTCAATTATTATTCTATAACCCGCGAATAAATTCCTAAAGCATAAATTGAAATGAAATAACTTTTTATTATGGAAGAATATTCAAGTAAAAATCGTCCAGTTGTATCTGTTATAGGTATGGGGTATGTTGGTCTATGTCTCTCGGCTGGATTGTCGAAATTTGGCACGAAAGTCTATTGTTATGACATTGATCCTACAATCATACAAGCACTAAAAAATAAAGAAACTCCAATCCACGAACCAAAATTACCTGAATTACTCTCGAAAGGTTTAGAACAAAAAGTATTGATTCCCACAAATGATATAAAAACCGCTATTATGAAGAGTACTGTTACGTTTATATGTGTTGGAACGCCTTGCGATGAAACTGGTTATATTGATCTTTCAAATATAAAAAATGTGTCGAAGGTAATTGGTCAAATACTCAGAGATAAAGACGATTATCATGTAGTTTCTATAAAAAGTACCGTGATACCAGGTACGACAGATACGCACATGATTCCACTCATCGAAAAATATTCTGGAAAACGAGCAGGTAGTGATTTTGGTGCTTGTATGACGCCAGAATTCTTAAAAGAGGGTGCAGCCATTGATGATTTTCTCAATCCGGATAAAATTGTAATTGGATCCTATGATAAGAAATCTTCTGATTTGATGTATAAGGTATGGCAAGACTTCTGGCCGTCTAAAATAGAGAAAGATATTTTCGTTTTCTGCGATTTACGGACAGCAGAAATGATAAAGTACGCGAATAATTCTTTTTTAGCAACAAAAATCTCTTTTATTAATGAACTAGCAAATCTAGCTGAGATTTTCGGTGTGGATATTAAAATAGTATCGAAGGCAATAGGCATGGATAAAAGAATTAGCCCGTACTTTCTGAACGCAGGACTGGGGTTCGGAGGATCGTGTTTTCCCAAAGATGTAAAAGCTTTGTATAGTGCAGGAAAACAAGCGGGTTATGACCCAAAATTATTAAACTCTGTGTTAGAAGCGAATAAAGTACAACCATTTCGCCCTTATCATATCCTAAAATCAGTACTAAAGGATCTCCGTGGTAAAAGGATTGCCATTTTAGGCCTATCCTTCAAACCAAACACAGATGACGTTCGATCTGCACCATCTCTTCAAATTACTCAAAAATTATTGGAAGAAAATTGTTTTATTCAAGCTTATGACCCCGTTGCGACGCATAATTTCAAGCTTGCGATAAATGCACCAGACAAGGATAGAATTGATTACTTTTCCACTTATGAAGAAGCATTAAAAGACACAGACGCAGCCATTTTCACCACAGAATGGGAAGAATTCTATGAAATAGACGTAGATACGTTTAAAAAACAAATGAAAAATCCGTTAATCATTGATGGACGCCGTATATTTGATCCAAATATGTTTAAAGGTTCTGGTATTATATACTATGGAATAGGATTTTCAAAATCCACAAAATTTGCACCAAAGTGAATATAATGAATAAACAACATAATAGAAACAATTATAACGAGCCTGATCTCCACGGAATTCATCAATATCGGTTCAAATGGAACAAAAAAATTATACGAGATACAGAGAATGTTGTTAATATTGTCTTAAGAATGATGCGCAATGAGCCACAGTTCTATTTTAATATCAAGAAAGATAATAATATTTACGAGGAAAAAGAAATATTAAACTCCAAATTTCTACATAAACTCGAACAAATGGGGAATAAATTTAAAGTTATTGGGGCAAAGGGTCGTAATGTTATCGTGGGAGAAGTTAATCTAAAGGAATTTGATCACCAAAACAAAAAAGTGTTAATTCTTAGCTCACTAATAGACTGGCGTAGATTTGCTGAAAAATACAAGGTAAATTAAAGCAGAAAAAATCCTAATCATTGAATTCGACTTCAACAGTTCCGACATCTTCCTCATCAGTATTGTTGATTAATTCATCATTAAAAATGAATAGTTTTTCTCCTTTCACAATCTCTTGGAAAAATTCAACTTCTATGTTTTCAATATATGGATTCTTTTTAAGTTCTGTTGCAAATTCTTTATAACTATCGTCGCTCTTAAACGGTACAATACACATTATATTTCTCATATCTTCCATAATAGCAATAAAAATAATTTCCGCGTATTCATCTTTCATATATAATGAAAAAGATTTGATAAATTTCTCATTAAATTTAGATATTTTTTGGGGACGTAATCTAACTATAACTCTTCCAAGCTTTTCATATTGAAAGATTGAGGGATTATATACAACAGTATACCCCGTTACTATATTTTTATTTTGCATTCTTTGTAAACGATGATAAATTGTAGAAGTTTTAATATTTCTCTCTTCAGCTAATTTTTTTAACGATCCTCTTGCATCTTTCTCCAAGTATTTCAAGATTGCTTGATCAAGATCGTCTATTTTTTCATCCATGGATTTAATGCCTCATTTTTTTATTTTTAATGGAAATATGCTACGTACATTACTAGAAAATCAACATATAAATAATCTTATCAGCGATATTACGAGTTCTCTAAATGTCGTTCATAATCTCATAGTGAGAGAGAATATTAATTTAGTTAGTTTTAATGCAATTTTATATTATTTTTTTCCAGTTATATTCTTTTCTCTTGGAAAAAATGATCATTATTTGTATTTAATTGATCATTTGAGATCCTACATCTTATGTGGGAGAATAATGATCATGGATCGCCGATTCTGAACAATCTCTTATAGGATAATCGATCATATCGACATTATCTTGTTGTGTTATTTTTGTAAGTAATTGATAATAAAAAACTTATAGCGTATTTTGATCAAATATTAATAGAAGACGTAATAATTTGAAAATGGTTCTGGAACAAAATAAGAATAAAAATACGTACGGAAGATCAATAAAATGAACACAAATAACAATCCGCGAAAATTATATAAGATTTCACAAATCGATGCAATTAAAGGAATTCAAACGCCTCATGAAAACGATTTAAGAGATCTTGGAAAAAAGTCAATCGGAATACTTAGAGATCTTGATTTAAAAAGATCAGAAGAGATAGCAAGCAAAATAGGAGGTTATATAGATGATCTTGACTTTGGAGAAGAGTGGACAATCACAAAACAGATCTTTCCGAAAGCCAATATACATTTTCTGTATCAATATTATGGGGACGAATTTGGAGATGGAGAAGAGGACGAAATCTAAATTTTATTCTCTGGTAAAAATATAGTGCTAATTTCAGGTGAGGATTTAGCCCATTTTTGCGAGATTATTTTAGATTTAATGTGTGCTATAACCACAAATAAAGAACCAGTTTATATCTATGGGGGTAATACCTCCGAAATGCTCCGAACTGCACTTAAAGCAAGGGCGGAGCCCTTTTTTGATATGAAAAAGAAAGAATTCAATCTTATGGCAGATTTTATTGGTGGTATTTATATCGAAAATCCCGAGGAATCTGACTTTATTTTGCAATATAAACCATTTCCCAAATCTCTAGTGACTCTAAAGGGCGCAAATCATGAGTTAAAGTACGAATTATCGGGCCAAAACATTAAAAAAATACGCCTTTATGATATTGAAAGAATGGTGATTATGTGTTGTAACCACTGTCTGCGATATATGAAAGACATTTTTCACCCTAAAAGGTATAAAATCATAGATTTAATGTTTTCTGGTTATTATAAGAAAAAATATCCAGAGAAATTTGAATAAATCATAGAAAACTCAGTTTCAAATAAATGACTGAGTGAATTATAAATCATATTTTAGCTAAATTTTATAACATAAAGAAAAATTTGAAAATTTATAACATATAGAAAGAATTTGAGTATGAATAATGA
>WJKO01000827.1 GCA_014729055.1 Promethearchaeota archaeon
AAGTTATACTTGCCGCAGCCATAGCACTTGCGACGCCAATCTCTGCTTGGCAGCCCCCTTCGCTACCAGAGATGGTTGCGCGATTACCACAAATAACTCCGATGGCAGAACCTACAATGAAAGATTCAAATAGACGTTTTTCATCTTTCTTAAGCATTTCTTTTGCTTTAAACAATGTTGCGGGAAGTACCCCACAGCTTCCGGCTGTCGGAGCTGCTACAATTAAGCCCATTCCACAGCTATATTCTATTATACTCATTGCCCAGTAGACGGCTTCTTTCACATCTTTACTCAAGAAAAAGGATCTTGCGAGCATTTTCTTAGATTGTTCCATGGCTTCTCGTATTGGCAATACAACATCTATCTTCACGCCGTTTTCCAAAGAGGATTTCATAATTCTTAGGGATTTTTGTAATCTTTCTTCAATAAAATGCCGAGATTTTTTGGAAATTTCCATTTCTTTTAATATTATAACTTCATGTAAGGATTTCTTATCTTTTTCAGATAGTTCCATCATTTCTGCTATTGATTTAAACATCTATTAACCTCACCATTTCCACATTTTCCCATTTCATGAATTTCTCAATTAGAATATTTCGTTTATTTTGTTCATCAAGATTAGTTTCAATCCAGATAAGAGTAGTTTGTGTCTGTTTATTTCTCCAGATCCCCAAATTCTCATAATTTATTTCTTGTTCAACAAAAAGTTCATTAATTTTAGAAATTAAAACACCTTCATCCAATAGATCCTTAATCTTTATTACGAAAGTTGGTAGATCTGCGTTGAATCCAGCGTTAATATCATCAATTTCGGTAATAATAATATTTCCACCTCCAATCGAGGACCCGATAACTTTTAGACTGGAATTTTCTTCATCAGATACTTCAATTAGCACAGTATTGGGATGATATGAGCTTCCTAAATCTTTTTTATGAAAAATGAAATCAAAACCACGTTCTTTTGCTATTTTAAAGCTCTGTCGTAGTTTATCATTTTCAGGACCAATCCCCAAGAGTCCAGCTATTAGGGCTTTATCGGTTCCATGCCCTTTATATGTATCTGCAAAGGATCCGTGCAATATGATTTTTGCATTTTTAATCTCCTTATCAAATATTTGTCGAGTTACATAAGCTATTCTACACGCACCTGCAGTGTGTGAACTACTTGGTCCGACCATGATACGCCCTATAACATCAAATAAAGAATCGTATTTCATTTAATCACCATTACCTTTCTTATTAAAGCAAGATTTTTTTTCTATTCATTGATATCGTTGAACAATGGTTATTAAAAGAATACCCATAATTGCTAATAAGGGGGGGACATAAAGGTTTCCGAGAATTGCTAATCCCACCTGACTATCAAGAGCAGTACTAACAACTAATGCCACAACACCAATCAACGCAGCGGCCGTTCTCTTTCTAATGACACCCGTGGTTTTCTGTATTAATCCGATGTATATTATTGCCATTAAGGCAGCGTCTACAAGCACTATCGCATATACAAAAGACATAACAAGTTCTCTATTAATGTTTCCAGTCAATGCAATTATTCCAAATATTACAACTGCAAATGTAAAGATGCTTAAAGAGTATTTGGTTTTTTTAACTACGTAACGTTCAATGCCAAAAAGAACACCGCCAAATCCACTTAATCCGCAAATGTATCCCATTAATGTCCAAAAATCATATACTTCACCACTACCATCACCCGGCATATGAATTGAAAGAATATATGCCACACGCATTAATGAAAACAAGAGGCAAAAAATGGCCAATCCTAGCAACAACCCCTTTTGTATATCTATCCTTGATTTCTTGGTTCTTATGAAAAAGAGTATAGATGAGATTACACCAATAATTATACAAGCAATCCAAAGATACAGATCATAAGTCAGTAAATAATTTTCGGGCAAATCTAAATAGTCTGGATTTTCTAACAGCATATCTACAACCTTTTATTATTCTCGCTTTAATTAGTATATGTTTTAATCCATTAAAAAAAGATCTAAGATATGACGTAGATGTCACATAGTTATTTGAAATATGTATGAAATAGTATATTCTGATGTTATTTAAAAATTATATCGATGATTTTCTCCTCGTTAAGGAGATTGAAGAAGGATGCAGTCCTAATACCATTAAGGCATATCGATATGACCTTATAATGTTTATTTCCGATCTAAGCACAGATGTTGATATATCAACTATAAATCAATTTCATATCCGCTCATTCTTAAAGAAATTGAAGGATCGTGAATACAGCAAGGTTGCAATTGCCCGTAAGATAGCTTGTCTTCGTTCATTTTTTGAATATTTAGAAGCGTCCGAAATTATTAAGCTTAACCCTATGAAGAAAATAAACTCTCCGAGAATAAAAACTGAAGAACATCTTCCTAAATTCTTAACGGTCGTCGAAATGAAAAACATTATTGAATTTGTCCAGAACGACAATAAATTGAATTATACAACGAGTAAAAGAATATATATCATTATTCGACTTCTTTATGCTACTATGGCGCGTGTCAGTGAAATATCTAACGCAAGGGTTGGTGACGTAGACTTTAGTAACGGATTGATTCGATTACGGGGAAAAGGGAACAAAGAAAGAATAGTACCTGTTGACAAGCAGACATTAAAAATCTTAAGAGAATATTTAATGGAAAGGATTTTCTTTAAAAATGAAGATCCGTTGCTTATCAACAAAAGTGGAGGAGCTTTAAGTGTTCGGTCCATTCAAAGGGACATTCATTTACTTAAAATAAAGATGGGTTATACCAAAAAGAAAAAATTGACACCTCATATCTTCCGACACACTGGAGCGACTCATTTACGGCAAGCAGGTATGGATATTAGCGAATTGCAAGACATTTTAGGTCATAGTAATCCAAATACCACGAGAATCTATGCCAAAAATGATATTAACCGCATAAAGGAAGTATATCGTGATAAGCATCCTTTATACGATTTAGAACGAGAATAATTCTCAAAATTTTGTTTATTTTTTTATATTCCTTTAATCTAATTAAACTCATGAAATACATTTTATATCGGCTTTTATTCGGCGACCCCGAAGGTGCAGAAATCTTCAATAAGTTTAAAAAGAACTTCGCTTCTATGAAGGAAATAGATGAGGAATATGAAGGACCGAACACATACTGGTGTTTTCATCAGTTAGGTAAATTAGGAGAAATTAAGTTAGCATTAATTAGATGGGAAATTTGGTCTGCATGGAAAGAAGAATCAGACGGATTACCAGGAACGGATCCTTTATTACCAGGTTATATTGGGGCTAGTGCCGCATTATTCTTCTATTTTATAGATATTCCCGATACTTGGGAGATACTAAAAGAACAAATTGACAGATTCTGGGACAGACAGAAAAAAGAACTGCCCGTTTCTTTGGTTGTCGCATTATATGATAGTGAAAAAAATACTAAAAGCGAAATCATGAAACTAGATCATGTTAAGAAGCAAATGGAATATATCAAGAAGAAAAGAGGGGACGTTCTCTTCGTACCAGACAAATTCACAGATGGGGATGTTCAAAAATTATTTGACGGATTTGCGCAGTTTTTTATTAAGAAACTCGATAAAGAATTCGCTGCTGATTATAATTTAGGGAAAGAATTGAAATATCTAGATCTCTCTAATGTCCGTCATCTCTTAATTGCCGAACGGAGAGGGTGGGATCAACAAAAGCTTGATGATTATTTATCAGCCCCTGAGCCAGTAGGAAAAGGTGAAGTTTGGGAAATGCCCCCAGAAGAAGAGATAGTTGTTGAGGAACCTGGTGACAGCTCTCCAGATAGTGAACCAGTAGGAGAGGTACAGACAGAAGCAATATCAATTGGTGAAGACGAACATGTTCTTGTGAGTCCAGAAGGAGAAGAAGTGAAAGTTAAAGCGCCCACAGAAGCAGAATTGGTTGAATTTGATCGAAAGGGCTATCAAATTCCGACCGAATTAAAAGCCATTATTCCACGGTATTGCCCGAAGTGTGGAAATTACAATCAAAGAATGATTTTTGAGCGAACTGATAGAAACAATATCCTTTTAGACTATCCGCGTATTTATGGATTGAAAACGGTATGCGGTAATTGTGGCTGTGAGTGGAACCAAAACACGCGTGAGATCTTAAGTAAAGAAGATGATTAAACTAAAATATAAGGTTTTAAACCGTTCTATATCTTTCAATATCTTTCTATACCTTTCGCCATAATCTAAACCCAAAAACAAGAGCTCCTATATGCCTCAGCCACGACCATACGTAATGTAATGGTTTGATATAAGTAATCCATGGATTAATTCCCATGTGTCCTTGAAACATCATTAAAGCCATAGCAACTAAATAATCAGGGGGGCAACCATGATAAAACGCTCCATATTCTTTATATTTCTCGGCGCAGTCCCCATAAACTATGCAACTGCGCTTATCAATTTCTTCAAGTTCCTCTTTTGGTATATCTACATTACCTAATATAAATGTGTGATTGTCAAGTAGTTCAGCCTTATCATTCTTAAGGTATGCGTCAAGAATTGCCTTTAACATACCCCGACACCCAGAATCACAAGCATCTTCACCAATATAGACTTTTAAATTTGGTATTTTTTCAATATGGCGGTCAGGAAATTCAAATGGTAATATTTTATCCCGTTTTTGTTCAAGAACCACTTTATTAATTACCTCTATCTGTGATAAATCAAGAGATCCATAGCCCCAATTCTTAAGCAGTTTTAGATGCCTAATTTTTAAGGGATCATGATCCATTAAGTATGAACATACAGTGTCAACTGCGGTTCCCACCTTACCACAAATAATACATTCAGATCTGCACGGATCTGCTTCCATTGGTCCTTGCCCCATACCCGATACTATTGCATCGGTAATAATGAGGTCAGGTGGACGAATTGTATATAGACATGCGATCATATCATGCAAAATTCTGCTATGATATCTGAGCCTATCCGCCCTCGGTATAAGCCCCATGTTATTTTTAACGGATAACGTAATGTTTGCAAAGATATTTGCTTTTAATTTGGGCATTGAAATAAAATAATCAATATAGCCGAATTTCTTTCTCAGTTTTTCATCTTCGATCCGATTTCCATTTTTATCTGTTAATGATTTGTTTGAGATTAGACATGCAGGATATGTTAACGTCAGATCCTTAAAAGGATAACATTCTTTTCCAACCATCTCATCGAGAGGAGAGTTCTTAAATTTTACCTTAGCATAAGGTACTTCATCTAAAAATAGATACTTAGTTTTTTTTAGTTCTACTTGGTTCAACCATCGTTTAAGATTTGCCACAGAATATGCATAAGAAGCGGGTCCAACCGTTGCACCATCCGCAATATATATTCTCTTCGCTCCTAAGTCTTCTAAAGTTTTAGCTGTTGCTGCAATTAGATTATAGTTTGTATTAATCATAATGACACGATTGTAATCGCCGACAGCAAAAACAAGCGAAACCTTAAGCATTACGGTCTTATCGTGAATCTCTTTATCGATATGATTATTAACAAAATAATTCTTAAGTTTTTCAACAATCTCTTCCACATTATATTCCTTTTGTTCGATAATTGTCACTTTCTCTTCCGCTATGACTGGCTTTTCGAGATTATCACAATCTATTTCGTATTTTAGCATATTAGTTCGATATTCTCCAGCAAGATTATGTTATTCAATTACTCTTAAAAAATAAAAAAGTTTGCTAAAACTAGTAAAGCTAGCAAAAAGTTTGAGTATTTGTTTAATAAAAAAAAAGCAGATTGATTCATAGGAATCAGATTTGAACCATTTTACGCTTTTTTCCTATCTGATGCATCCAACTCAAATAGCTCCGTTATTTTTACATCCAATTCCTCTGCTAGTAGCATTGCGAGCTTTAGAGAGGGGAGATATTTGCCCGCTTCAAGATAGTAAATAGTTGTTCGTGATACCCCGACTTTTTCAGCCAATTCTTCTTGAGTCAAATTTTTTTCGTTTCTCAGTTCTTTCAGTCTATTTTTCATATCTCCACCTCCATGGATTTTCTCTAAAAAATACGCAGCGAATTGATCAAATGCAATGTCTGGATTATCGAAAACTTTTCCTTTCAGTTTTGGTGGAGTTTGCGTATATTCATGAATTAATTCGTCAATGATATTTTCTAATTGAGAGGGATCCTTAAGAGCAGGTATATATCCCTCTGGCTTTACAACATTCCCACCTGCACTTGCTGTACCATGAGATCCAGCAGTTTCAATCTTGACTGTGTATAAACCAAACTTTCTATCGAAGACACCTTGAACAACAGCGATATTTTGAATTCGACTAAATGGAATAGTGGTTTTATGCTGATCGAAAACCCCGCTTTTAATCAATATAAAACGCTTAGAAATTTGGTATGAAAAATTATTTTGATATGCCGTGCAATATAACTGAGCTATTATTATAGGAATTACTATCGTCGCTATAAATAACAATATAGTGATTAGCCAAGCTTCTATCGGATATGGTCGGGGGTCAATCAGAAAAATCAAGATTGGAGTAATATATGTACCAATGGAAACTAACGACCAGACTATTAATTGCTTCATTACTTCCTTTTTCACATATTCTTTTTCAATATAGCCCTCATGGACTATTTCTGCGTCATTTACAACATTTTCAGATCTTTTTTGCATTATATTTTTTTCACCAGAAGCTAAGGTAACTTAGCTCAAGAAAAGCTAAGGTAACTTAGCTTTATAAATTTATCTATATAAACTTCAAATTATCTTTTAACATTTTTATTTGAAATTACATCTCAATTCCAGAGATGGAACAGCCATTGTCTTTTAATTTCTGTAGTTGTTTTTTAACATGTAAAGGGAGCGGATCTAATTTATTTTTCTCCAAATCTAGCCTTTTAATGGATTTTAGTGAACCTATACTCTCCGGGAGGGATTGCAAATTATTATGATATAAGCTAAGTGTTTTTAGTGATGTCAGTGCACCTATATTCTCTGGTAGAGATGATAAATTATTATTCTCCAAATCTAAAAATGTAAGTAATTTTAACGTGCCTATGGTGTCTGGGAGAGATGAAAGATTATTTTGAGATAAATCCAATGTATTGAGGGATCGAAGATTGCTAATCGTGTCTGGGAGAGAGGACAAATTATTTCCACCTAAGCCCAATGCTTCAAGATATGTCATTTTAGTTATTATCTCCGGGAGAGAGGAAAGCTCTTTTTCAAATAATCCCAGCTGAACGAGATGTCTGTCTGACACAATAAACCCAAATGTATCCCACATCATTTCTGAAACTTTCGGAATCTCCCCGCCGACCAGAGATTCCAGTTCCATCATGAGGTAATATTCTTGGCGGTCAAGCATCGTGCTATGATAGGACATTGGTTCATCCGCCGCACTTGGGTGAAGGCTTTTTACTATTTTAGAAAGATATCTCTTTAATTTTTTGAGTGTTTTTCCCATTTTTTTTTCCCCATCTTATTAGATTATTAGATCAATTTATTATCAATTTTATTATCAATTTTCAATGCTTTTTTTTAATGCTGTCTATTGGGATTTACCTTTATTCTTAATTATCATAAGTTCTTTTGCTTCTTGTATCGCTTTTGTATCGTCCATCTTGAACTTATTATGTAATTTACTTCTTTTACTGGTCCATAGTACGATCGTATAAACTGGTTTCACAATGAATTTTGATGGTCCCGATATCTTCGTCACTTTCTTAAATGAGGCTAAGCTGCCTTCATCCCAACCACCCAACAATACTGATAGAGGTAGATAGACGAATGCAATTGCAAGAATAATAATTACAATAAAAAAGATTAACGCGGGGATTACACCAATCAAATCATCTAAATATGGGAAGATCAACTGATAAAAAACAGTCCCAAGAATAAAAACAACAATTGCGCAGGTAAACGGTGCAATAAAAGTCTGCCAGACGGGGATCTTCACTTTAAAGACTTTCTTATGAATGTATAGATAAGTGAGAATTACTTTACTTACGATTGCTAATAATTCTGCACATGGAATAAGCCAAGCGACTGCTATTAACCCATAAGTTTGTGGAATCTCCAGCCAGACGATTAATATTATCCATGTTAGGATTGCTATAAGATTTTCCCATAAATGGAGCCACATAGAGATATTTGGGTTGTCGGTACCGATTAAAACATCCTCGCCGTTATTATTATATGGTTGTTGCAAGTTTCTGATAAGCCTAGGAAATATAAAGGGGATTGAAGGTATGTAGTAAGCCAGATCTAGTAGAGTGAATATTGGCGCCATTATCTGTATTGCCAATAAAATAACAGCCAACATCAAAAATTGAATAAGACCAGTAAATCTCGAACTTTGTCCCAGATAATATCGCGCTAAATTCTTCTTTCCGTTCATATATGATTCTGAGACAGCACCTCCTAATGCTAAATTAATTGCCACTGCTCCACCTATTTGTTCAGCCATATACGCAAAAGTCGCAAATGTTGTATATTGCGGAACATATCTTATCCACAAGAAAAGTTCTACAAAACTCACAACAGTCCATAGCATTAGCGGAAACCCTATTTTAACACCAAAACTAAAACATTCCCAGAACAAACGCTTATCAAAGTCATGACGAAAGCAATCTCTGACAGAATAACCATATTCTTCGATTATGTTCTTAAAATACTTAGCAGAAACGGCCATTGTTATAAAATCATCAACGTAAAAACCTATGGTAGAACCAATCGCTATGCCCATAATTTCTCCCACGGCAGGATTGTGAATTCCATAGAATCTTCCAAGCAAGACAAAACTAATATCAGTGATTCTTTGAAATACTTGACCTGATATAAAGTCGAGAATTGCGGTTTTGTTGAATTGTTGTAGAGAACCTAAAGTATTTTTAAAAACGCCTAAAAAACCAGGATATTGAGTTGTGGCATGAATAAGCATAATCCAGACAGCATAAGCCAATTCGGTTCTAGGAACGAAAAACAACGCATAATATGAAACAGCTGTGGTTTGAATTAAACCTGTAATCATTTGATACCAGATAAAGTATTGAATATAAAGGATCATTTTTTTTGGATTCTTAATGTTACTTTCGCCAACAAATCTATCCATGATTTTTGCCGTTCCTAAATCAAACATAGTAAAAAAAAGCCCAAAAATGCCTGTCGCGGTAGATTTATACCCCAGAGATTCTGGATACGGATAAAAATATTTAAATAAGACTCCAGAAAATATTGCTGCGAAAATAACCATGAGAATATAAAAAGCCAAATTATACCAGAATCCCGCTAACGGACGGTGAAAACCGACAACGTCCCATAAACCCTCTTTAGTCATATCTCCTATTTCCAATGATACAAGGTTTTGCTTTGACTTTTTTTCCGAATTCTCGCTTTCTTTCAACGAGGTCTTATCATTAGAATAATCTTTGGTTTCTTGATCCTCTTGAGAAACATCCATTACTTTACTTTTATTTTCATCTTATATAAAAATAAATTCACATCTGCATGAGGACTTGCAGATTTTCTCCATCCTCAGAATTAGCATTCCGCAGAGCAAGTATTTTTTTAAATAACAACATCAAACCATCTTCGGCTTTGTTACCAGTTTTTGCTGATGTTTTTACGAAATCAAAGAGAGCAAATTCTTTCATTTTATATTCAATGAGATCCTCATTAAGGTTCGTTTCGACATGTCTATCATTCTTAGTACCGACTAATAAAATCGGTATATTTCTATCGGTTTTTCTGGCTATTTGAACCCACTCGTCTATTTCATCAATAGTTTCTGGGCGTGTTAAGTCAAATAATAGCATGACACCGCTGGATCCAGCAACATAAGAATCAAGAATAAATCGAAACCGCTCTTGTCCGGAAAAATCCCATAGCTGCAAAAGGTAATGTTGCCCATTGTAATCAGCTTCATATACTAAAAAATCAATTCCTATGGTAATATCCATATCTGCACAAAATTTATTTTTTACAATGCGGTGAAGTAAACTCGATTTTCCCACACCGCCATTACCAACTATGAGGATTTTCATAACGTTTTTATTGCAGTGTTTCATATGTATATTCACATTCCTAACTCGCTCTTCTTTTGCGACTCTGTTTTAAAAAATATAACTAATACTCACACAATAACCTAGATCTAAGTTAATAAAGAACAAGAATTTTAAGTGAAGTTTCTGATTTCGATTATGCTTTCGGCGACATTATCTCAATTAATTTATTTGTTTTTTCTTCCAATACATGTTTATTCTGTAATTTTTGTAACCAAGTAGCCGGAATATTTGAATACCCATAATAACTTCCTGCTAGTGCTCCATTGATGGCACCTGTTGTATCGTTATCACTACCAAAATTAGTAGCTTCGATCACTGATTCATCAAATGATGTAGTACAGCAGAAGCTAATTAGAGAAATACTTAGAGAGTCTAACACATATCCTCCTTTATCATAATAATCGTGGGAGATCTCTTCAAATGTTTTTTGGTTGCTTTTAAATTGATTTATCTTCTTTATAATGGCATCAACACATTTAGTTAGACGAGGAGAATTATTTAAAATAATTTTATCCATTATCCAGTGAATTTTTTGGGTATAGTCAATTGGAGCTAATTCAATATTATCTGGTCCATTCCCTCTTCTAATATTTTCCGAAATAAGGTAGTTATGAATAACATTTGAATAACAACACCTCGGGTCATAATGAGTAGTCTGCGAGATTATTATTGAATCTTCCACCAATTGACTAATATCGTTATAACGAAATACACCGATGGGTGCACATCTCATCAGTGAGCCATTAGAAGCACGTGGATTCATATTAGGATTATCCCCTCCTTCTGCAAGCCATACATCTCGGGCTGCTTTTTTCCACGAAACGCCCATTTTAAGGGAGTGCAATATCTGACGTGTCAGCAATCCAATATCCGTGGGTCCATCCTCGTACCATTTAATAAAGTGTTTAACGACAGTTTCAGGCACAACATCTCTATCTTCAATTATTGCGTCTACAATACATAAAGCCATCTCTGTGTCATCAGTAAACGAACCTTTATCTCCAAAGACGCTTGGCGCATCCACAAAGTCTGTGACTTTTCCACCAAACCGCTCCTTGATACGTAATCTACTGCTGAATTCGAACGGAGCTCCAAATGCATCTCCAATTGCCCCACCAAAAATACAACCTTTTATTCTGTCTATTGTATAATCCATCTTTAATTTCACAATCCTTATCAATCTATAAATCAATATTTGATGATAAAATATATTCATTTTCTAATGTTTTGTTGATTATAATTAAGCTAATTGAGTACGATGAAAATGGAAGATTTTACTTTTAATCTGGAAAACGGACTTTATTTACGTACAGGCGGGCATAAATATATCAAGGCATTATCTAAACGTATTGCAGACCTATATCAGATAAATCAAGATATTTGTCTTTTTCCTTCGGGCATGGCAGCAATCAGTTCGTGCTTACTCGCTATTTCATATGGGAACAGAAAAAACCCGGGACGCTTCATTTTTTCGTCCGAACTTTATTCTGATACCCTTAAACATGTGATACCTATGATAGAATCCCTCACACCTCATTCTTGTGAACTTGTTTCCCCATGGAATGAGACCGAAATGCAAAATCTGTTTAAAAATACTTCACCACAGATTATCGGTATGTTTGTAGAGAGCGCTTCGAATCCAAATGGTTATAAACCTCTATGGGATTTAATACCAGATTGGGTCACTTTAATTGTAGATAATTCTTGGCTTAGTCCTCTATTATTTAATCCGTTTAATGCCAGAGCAGATGTCGTTGTTGAGTCACTAACCAAATATTTCAGTGCTGGTACAAGATTTGGAGGTTTTGTATTAGCAAAAAGTAACAATATGACAAATCGACTGAAAAATATTTCAAAAACCTTAGGCATGCATGTTCCTCCTAAACACGCCAAAGAAATATTGGAACTCTCTAATAATTTAGAAGAACGGATGAAAAAGATTTCAGAAAAGACTAAGAACCAACTGATTCCCTTTCTTAAGAATCATTCAAAAGTGAATTGGTATCGGGTGTGGGAAAATTCGAAAAATGAAACACCCTATCAATATGCAGGTGTGGTTTATTTTGCAGTTAAATCAGTTAAATCGGGTAATAATTCTAAAGGAAATTCAAGATTCATGAAGAAACAATGGAGTGAATGGTGTTTTGGGCTTTCAATTAAAGCTGCCACATCATATGGAAAGGAGTATGACCTAATCGACCATTGGACTCGTGGAACTGAAACAGAAATGCACGTCCGTTTAAGTGTTGGATTTAAAGACAACCCAAAATTAATTCATGATTTAGACGTGCTTATCAATAGAATTTCTTCTTAAATATTTGGTAATGGATTATTCGAGTTTATGTTAACAT
>WJKO01000076.1 GCA_014729055.1 Promethearchaeota archaeon
GATGTTAATTAAGTGCGGTTGTTATATAGATCATAAGCGGATTGTAATAGTGATCAAGTTTGATCAAAAATTCGTCAGCTGGAGAAGATATTAAACCATGAAAAATATTGATTTTGATTTTCAAAAAGTGCTTGCATCAAGTGAGATGCTGACATTTTTAGCGGGTGCAGGTATTTCTGTTGATGCACCCTCTTGTTTACCCTCAGCAACGCATATTACCGGTGATATTATTCAATTTTGTTGTCCAGAAGAGGTTTCGCAAGATATACTTTCTGAAAATTTTGTAAAAAAAATTCGATTTGAGTTTATTCTACAATTATTCAGAGATGAATTAGATCCAAACCTAAAAATAATGGAATACTATGCACAAGCAAAGAAACCAAATACAATGCATAGATTCCTCGCAGATATGATTAGAAAGGGTCATATTGTAATGACTACTAATTTTGACTATTTAATCGAATATGCACTCGGTCGAGATAACCCAAACGCAACCGCTATTATTACAGCCAATGATTTCTTATCATATAAGGATCCAATTAAACTAGCGGAATCAGCAGTCCATCCAATCTATAAACTTCATGGATCACAAGAAAATATTTTTACAGGTGAAAATACCATAGATTCAGTTATAACTACGCTGGATGCATTTGTGAGGGAAAAAGAAGAGAATGTTTTTTCACTTCCTTTATATGAAAGGGATATGTTTAATAATGCTTGTAAAGGTAGGACCTTAGTCGTTATGGGATATTCGGGTGGTGATGTTTTTGATATCATTCCCGCATTAATGCAGACAACGAGTCTTAAAAGAATAATCTGGATTGAACATATAGGAAATATGGATAATAAGACCAACATTTATAGAATAAAATCAACAAATAATAAACCAAATTCTGATCTTGACGAATTACTTTCACAATTACATCGATCAACCGGAGTCGAGATAATAAAGATCCAAGGAAAAACATCTGCTATTTGTTCAAGTGCAATAGAACGAGAAAAAGATTTAAAAGATGAGAACTTAACCAATAGGACTGAAGAACCTATAAAATGGCTTCAAGATCACTTTCCGCAGTTAGAGGAAGTAGAAAGACAGCACATTGCTGGAAGAATATATTCTAATTATGGACAGCCTAAGAAAGCATTGCAATATTTCCAAAAAGCCTACGAATTATTTGAAAAATCACATAATATAAGAGGCATGGCAAACGAGCTCATGAATTTCGGACGTTTGCATGGTGAAATCGGGGAACCCCAAAAAGCATTGAAATATTATAAAAGGGCATATCTAATGCTAGAAAATACTAAACACATAGAAGATAGAGTAAAAATAGTCGGAAATATGGGGATAATTTATATGGATATAGGCGACTCAAAGAAAGCATTAGAACACTATAATAGAGCATATAAGATGAACAAAAAGTTAAATAATAGGCATGGAATAGCAAATAATCTCGGAAATATGGGATGGGTTTACAGAAATACGGGAGAACCAGAGATGGCATTAGAAAAATACCAAAGTGCATACAAGATTCATAAAGAACTCAATAACTTACAAGCGATGGCGATCGATATTGGAAATATAGGGATGATATACATGGATATGGGCAAAAAAAAAGAAGCATTAGATTATTGCCAACAATCGTACGATATACATAAAGAAATCAATGATTTGCAAGGTATAGCAACCGATCTCTCGTATTTTGGCATGATTTACATTCATGCCGGACAATTACATACTGCATTAGAATATTATCAAAAGGCATACAAGATTCATAAGCAAATTAATAATTTAAGAGAAATGGCATCTGATCTTGGAAATATAGGATTAATTCTAATAGATTCGGGTAAATTGAAGCAAGCTTTGCAATATATTGAGAAAGCATACGAAATCAACAAAGATCTTCATAATTTGTTAGGAATCAGTGCGAATCTTGCGAATATGGGATTAGTATACTTAACTTCGGGCGATTTAAATAAAGCATTAGAGTGTTATCAAAAAGCATTCAAAATTAGTCAAGAATTAAATAATCTTAAAGATATAGCAACCATTTTAGGGAATTTAGTTACTATATACACTTCAAAAGAAGAACCAGAGAAAGCACTTGAATATTCTAAACAAGGATACAAAATTTATGAAAAACTCAACAATTTAATAGGTATGGCGAGGAATTTGACTGACAGGGGAATCTTATATATGAATATGGGTAACACAGAGAAAGCCTTAGAAATTTCTCGGAAATCACATACACTTTACGAAAAAATTAACGATTTAGAAGGGATGGCAAAACAGCTTAACAACATGGGTTTTATATATAGTCAGACGGGAGACAACCAAAACGCATTGAGATTTTACAGGAAAACACATGAGATTTATAAAAAACTTAATAAAGTAAAGGAAGTAGGAGACGTACTTGATAATATGGGAACAATATATGGCGTTATAGGAAATAATGAAAAGAGCTTAGAATATCATCAGAACGCATATAGTATTTATGAACAACTCAATGATGTGAATGAAATGGCAATAATTCTTGAATCTATAGGTGTGGAATATCTTAATCTAAAGCATTGGAATAAAGCAGAAGAATGCTTTTTAAAAATCCATTCGTTAAATCCTGATAATACCTCATATGCATATAATTTGGCTTGTCTATTTTCAAAAAAACGGCAAAAAAACACGATGTTAGATTGGTTAAAGACGGCAATCAGTTTAAATAATGAATACAAACAATTAGCCGCGAGGGATAAAGATTTCATAGATTATTGGAATGATTCTGATTTCCAATCTCTTGTGGGATCTCAGTAAATTTGATGGTAATTTTCGGTGAATTTCAAAAATCTCAAGATAAAAAAACTAAAGCTATACATTTTAAAATAACGAAGAATTATAGGAAGAAATTATGATTCAATCGAATAAAGATCTAAAAATAGACACATTGACAAGACCAGTTATGGGTGAATTGCATCATGCTCACTGCTCCGGAATTGTATCTTGGTCTGACGGAGAACTGCTTGCGGTTTTTTACTGGGGAATAACTGAAGCACATCACGACCAGAAGATATTTGCTGTCCGAAAGAAACCCGATTCGGATAGGTGGTCAGATCCTTTCGTTATTGCGGATGATAGATTTCGTATGATGGGAAATCCTGCAATATGGATCGCTCCTGATACACACAAATTATTCTTGTTTTTTGTAAGATCGTGGGGGGGATGGGCTGTGTGCAATCCGAGATTTAAAACGAGCACAGACCGAGGGCATACTTGGTCCAAGGACAAACCTATATACAGATTTATTTCCAGAGGAATAAAAAACCCACCGATCATGACCAGTAAAGGAACTTATATTCTTCCCGCTTACGTGGAATTTGTTGATTATTATTCGGTATTTTATCGCAGTGAGGACACGGGCAAACATTGGAAAGATTGCGGTGCGAGAGTAAAGATAAAAGATAATGAAGTCCCCGAGGAGATTCTACTAAAACTGAAGCGACCATGGGGCAAACTCGTATTACAACCAACATTGATAGAAAGAATGGATGGGTCTCTGATTGCATTAATGCGAGCAAAACGTCCATTGGGTAAAATGTATTATACGGAAAGTTTCGACGACGGAAAATCGTGGAGTAATGCAAAACCATATATTCTTCCGAATCCAGGCGGCGGGTTTCATTGGCTACGCCTCCAGAGCGGAAGCATCGCCATAATTTATAATCATGCACCTGTTCTGCCAGATCATGGATTTGAACGGAATCCTTTATCAGTTGCATTGAGTGAAGATGACGGAAAGTCTTGGACCTATCGCCGCAATATCATGGAAGCGAAAGGGGACGATGTGCATTTAAGAATAGGGGGATATCCTACCTTGACGCAACAAGAAGATGGAACTATTCACGCAACGTGGACTTATAATTATCGCGGTGAATATCAAGGACAGAAGACTGGATTATCTGACATCAAATATACTTCATTTACCGAAGAATGGATTAAGCAAAAAACTTTCTTTAACGATGTCTGGGAATAAATAGAAGAGAATAACCAAGTTGATTTTATGGGTGCATATTTACCCAATATACACTATATGAGCCTTAGCCTTTTGAAGTTATAATTCCAAGCTTAGATATGAATGATATCCCCAATTGGACAGATTACGAAAACAAATAAGCAACTAATAATTAAAATTGGTTGAATTTTTTAGAGAGAATTTATAATGTAAGAATATGATTTTATTTAATTTGAAATTGACACGTATAAAAAAACATAAATTTGTTGCTTATTTTATTCTCTTTACCTTATTATTGGGCGTCGTTCCTTATTCTAAATCTTTTAAAACTCCAGCTAATGATAACAAGGGTCCGCTTACTATTAATGATACAACTCATTCCACTGGAAAAATTTCCAATGAGGATATTCACGAAAATTCTGATGCGCGAGTTGTCCACGGGAATAGTCTGATCGATGCAAATGGAGATAAGATAGGGGATTCACTTAATGATCTCATTAATGAATACAAATCTTGTAATACTAATGATGACAGAGATACCATTCAAGCGAGCCATTTAAAAGAAACTCTTCTTGGTAGCACGAGTAAAAAAGTTGAAGTTATTATCGACTTAAACCAAGAGCCGACTGAAGATATAATCTCATCTCTGGTGGTTAATTACGGCGCGGAGATAATATCTGTATATACACACGTAATTTATGGAATCGCTGCGAATATCCCCATTGAGAATATTGAAGCGATTGCGGATATGTATGAAGTTACACTTATCGAGCAAAATACAAAAGCACACAGACATTTAGATACTGGTGCAATCAATATCGGAGCTCGAGGCAACCAATATGTATGGGATGCCCCCACAGAAGTGAAAGGAAACTCCTCATATTCGATCGCAATTCTTGATACGGGAATTGACACATCTCATCCGGATATGGAAAATGTAATCTATTTCCATGATTTTACTGATTTAGGCTACGCGAATGGCACCACTGGTGTTGATTTTGACCATCATGGAACACATTGTGCATCAATTGTAGCAGGGACAGGATCAGCTGATACAAATCCATATCAGATCAATCAAACATTTTCCTATGAATTCACCGATACTATCGGTGCTTTCTATACACATTGGTTTGAAATAAAAGAGAATAGCGGGGATCCAAACACGGTATTGAATATGACATGGGACAATAGCGGGGGAGGTAGTGTAAATCTAAGTGTTGTCGAAAAGATTGGAGGATCTTTTTATTTAGTAGATGCTTGGGTTCAAAGCTCCTCATCACCAGTTATCAATAATGTAGGAAAATTATCCGCGGGCTGGTATAGTGTGGCGTGTATACCTGATTCGGAGGCAGCAAAAACGAAGAATTATTCAGTTCAAGTAACTCAAGAGTATAATTATACACTTAACGGCGAAAGTAGTGGAGACCCAGTTTTTGTAGGTGTTGCACCCAATAGCAATCTAGTCGGTCTTAAGGTTCTCAATAATGACGGTGTTGGTACTTCGGCTTGGTTGATTGATGCTTTAGATTGGATTTCGGAAAATGGAACAAAATCCTTGTATAATATAACCGTTGTATCTATGTCTTTAGGTTTTGAAGAAGTTGTTGGTTCTGTTGACACGGCGGTAAATAATTTGGTTGATTCTGGCTTCGTATGTGTTTCATCAGCGGGCAATGATGGAACAAATTATGGAGATAGTTCTATATTATCACCAGGAACAGCAAAAAAGTGTATTACCGTTGGAGCGGTTAATGATGCCTTTGAGATTACATATTATAGTTCAAATGGAAATGTAACAATCCAGAAACCAGACGTGGTAGCTCCAGGAGGCACAGTAGCTGATAGTGGGTCTAATTCACCATATAATCAGATTATTGCAGCGGATTCAAATAATAATGAAACAGAAATTAAAGGAATGCCGGATGTTTCTCCAGATGACTACGTGGGATTGCAAGGTACATCTATGGCAGCTCCATTCATTGCTGGTATCGCACAGTTAGCAATAGATAAAATGATACAGAATGAAGGAAAGATATGGACTTGGTCTCAAGCTAACGCTATGAAAATAAAACAATTGATATGTATGGGCACATGGGAAGTTGAAGGGGGAGAAACTTATGATGGTGATGGTGATAGCACGGCTCAAAATCCAAGTTTGGATCGATCGGGGCGTGATTATGTTGAGGGCTTTGGTATGGCACGGGCAGATGCGGTGATTCAATCGCTAAATTCTACTCATTCTAGCCAGTTTATCAATAAGGAGTTTTATCTTGATCGTCGCAATGATACTCATGCCGGAGATCAGAAAGTAGTTGTCTATCCGACCGATCTTGAAGCGGGAATACAATATAATATCTCTGTAGAAGTGCCAGCAACTGGAGACTTTGACCTTATTCTCTATAATGGTGATTATAACGGTACAGATGGGGCCTGCACGGTCAATGCTACAAGCTTAACCGCAGGATTGGGAAATAATGAAAGCATTCTAATCACTCCGACTTCTGCAAATACATTCTATTGGTCAGTTAGGGCTGTAAGCGGGTATGGAATTTGTCGGGTATCCATTAAAAGACCTGTAGACTTAACTGTTGATTCAAACGTAACAAAATTGATTGCCTCTCCTAATTTTGACGCCAGGCTAAATTGTACATTTAAAGATGGTGGAACTGGTTTACCTTTAGTCGGAAAAATAATTGATGTAAACACAAATTTAGGAACACTCAATACGAGCGCGGAGACAACTGATGCAAACGGTAGAATCTTCCTTAAATTGTCTGCGGAAGAGATTAGCGGTTCCTCTGATATCGCAACCATTACATTCAGTAGTACAGATCCCATTTTCGAGAATTTCTTTCAAATAGAATTTGTTGAAAACGATATCCCCGTACTAAACGAACCTGGAGACATCTACTATGGTGAGAGCAATTCAAGTGCCTTCTATATCAACTGGACTATTACGGATAATAACCATACTGCGGACGCCAATTATACCGTGACGGTTACTGGTGATGACTCTTCGGTAACAACTGGGGAATGGGGTGTGTCGGAACGCATTGATATAGACGTTTCGGGCTTATCATTAGGTACCTATTATTATACAGTAGAAATTGAAGACGGATATGGCGGAGAAGATACGGATATGGTCAACGTTACAGTTGCTGAGTTTGAGTATACTCTTAGCGTAACCACAAATGTTAGTTACGTGGTTGCGTCTGATGAAGTTGATGTATTGCTTAATTGCACATTCCTTTATCGAGGAACTGATCCCGCTAACGGGGCATCTATTACAATTTCAACAGATCTTGGAACTCTCAATACATCTATCGCAACGACAAATGCTGAGGGACAAATATTCCTAACCGTTACAGGAGAGACAATTACAGAACCATTAATCAAAGCTAATATTACATTTCAGGCACCATCTTTAGATAACTTGGATATTACCTACAAACTGGATTTTGTTCAAAATGATATCCCAATCTTAAGTAACCCGTTAGATATTCAATTTGAGGAAGGAATTAATACCGCGCAGATCATTTCATGGAGCATTACGGACATATACTATGTTGATGCTGCCAATTATACTATAATTGAAGTAGAGTCAGGAACCGAAGTCGCAAACGGTACATGGACGGCGGGAACACCGATTACGTTAGATGTCTCAGATCTAACACCCGGCTTATATAACTATTCTATTAGAATTGAAGACGGATATGGTGGATTTGATACAGACTCTGTTCAAATATTGGTGACAGAACCGCAAGGATTTAATATGATTTGGTTGATTCCGATAGGTATCTTGTCCTTGATCGCAATTATATTAATATTGAGAAGGCGTAAAAATAAAGCGGAAGTACTTTCAGAATACTAAGATATCTCCTCCTTTTCTTATTTCCCATAAAATTTCACATTCGAGCTTTATTTTTTTCAACTATCACGCATTAAAAATTAAATTATAATTTCACTGTTTTTTAAAAGCACAAAA
>WJKO01000828.1 GCA_014729055.1 Promethearchaeota archaeon
AAAATCTTCAAGCTCCGATTTATAATCACAGATCTGATTTCCAATGCCATGTTTTAATTGGGTTAATAGACGTTCTTGGGATTTAATTATGTTTATTGATGCTTCCGTTTGTTTTTTTGATGAATTTTTATTGCTTGAATTATACAATGCATTCATCATTCTCGAAGCAATAATCAAGTCTAAAATGGTCCTCAAGATGTTATCTTTCTTTAAAATATAATTCGGTTCAAAAATTGGTTGATTTGTGATGGTATTACTAATCCAGATTTTTGAATTCTCAGGACAATAACATTCCTCTCCAGATCCATTAACAATTCCTCTGAGGTATCTTAAATTCAACGATTTGCTATTTTTTGATCCTTTTATTGTATAATGTATGTTTGATGATAATTGCTTATCCCATTTTTCTTTTTTAAGTAATTTTAAGATTATTTCGCGTTGATTAAGCATGACTTCAGTGATTACGGCGAATCTAAAAGTGCGACATAATGGACACATATATTTCATTGAATTGTTGTTCTCTAAATTTAAATCTATAAGCCGTTGTTTAATTTTACTTAAGTATTTCTCAAGATTTATAATAAAACTGAAGAAATGCTGTTTTGGATAGAATATTCTAAATGTATTCCAGAGTGTTTGGTAGTTTTTAGAGTTTTTATTCCTATTGGTTAAAAAAGTGACTGGGACAATATGTTGTCCTCTTCTCACGATTCGCACCATTGCATCAAAGTCATGAAATCTATTTAAACAGTTTCCAATAGATGCTCTCTGTTTTTCAACGGGTAATCCACTATGAAATGCATCAATCTTAAGCGAATAGATATATGTGAAATCTGACCTAATTTCAATATAGATTTTTAAATCTGGACTCGCGATATTAACCAATCCGCGCTTCTCGGGGGGGAATTTTGATAAGATCGCTCTAGAAACTGCTTGTGATATTGATTTAGGATCTTCACTTGGCAATTTTGACTTATCTACTACTCTAACTTTTACCCCGATTTCTTTATTAGGTCCAAATATTGGTTGAGCAAAATCTACACTGCGTTGTATGATGTTGTCCATCTTAAAATCCGTCTTTATAACTGGTGAGATAGAAGCGACTCCTGGAGTATTAAGAATAACAAAACTTCCTAGTTTGACGTCTTCATTTCTAAAAGAAAAAACTATTCGACCTTTTTCTTGATAATATCTCGTATATTTAACGTTGACTTTTTCTAATAAACTCTTGATGGATTTCCGAAGATTGTTCACCATTCTAAATTGCACCTTATTTGATTTGGTTCCAATTTCGGAAAATCTCACTAAAACATTCGTGAATGTGAATTTATCGTAGTATTCATGAAATATTTTATTGAAATAATCGATTTTCTGGCTAAAATATACAAATTGCATCAAGAAATCCCTTAACATCTCTAAAATTTAATTAAAATAAATATCCAATCTAATTGAATTTTTTTATTTTCATACAATAAATATTTCAAATAGCTTTGATTCAATGCAAATATAAACGAATTAAAATTAAATAACCATAATTCAAAATTAGATCATAGACAAAATATTTTCACAAGTTATGGGGTACATAATATGTCTGATGAATACGATTATTTATTTAAATGTATATGTGTCGGTGATGGAGGCGCTGGAAAAACTGCCCTCGTTATCAGATTTTCGCAAGGATACTTTGCAGAGAACTATAAAATGACTATCGGCGTTGAATTTGCTGTAAAAACGATTGATATTGATGAAATAGGAAAATCTGTAAAATTACAAATTTGGGATACTGGTGGTCAAGAACGATTTCAATATGTCCGTCCTCTTTATTACCGGGGTTCTATGGGGGCAATCGTGTTATTCGATTTAACTAATAGAGAATCCTTTGAGCATATAGCGAAATGGATAGAAGAAGTACAAGCAAATGCTGGTGAGATTCCTATGCTTTTAGTAGGGAATAAAAAAGATTTAGTTGACGAAAGACAAGTTGATCGAGAAGAAGCCGAAGAATTTGCCAAGGAATTTGAAATGTATTATATTGAAAGTTCGGCAAAGGATGGGACTGGAGTAGGCGATGTCTTTGCAATTTTATCTTGTCTCATGATTGGTATAGAAGTCCCTGACTCTTTCCTTGAACCAGGTGTGGAACCTGCAGTGAGCACAGTTTCTTCCAAAGAATTAGAACCAGTAACGGAAGAGCAGATCCCAGTACCCCAACCAGAACCTAAAGCTCCAGAACCAGTTGAAATATCTGAGATCGATAGTTTACCAACGGCTTTTATGGAGGGTGAAGTAGAAGAAGAAGAGCCTCCTCCATTTGAAGAAACCTCGGAGGAAGCTACATGGCCGAGTGATGAAGATTTATTTGATATTCCCGAAGTTCCTGGAAAAACGGAACCTCAACCGTCAACACAGCCACAAGAACAGCCTGAACCTCAACTACAACCTCAACCAGAACCTGAGCCAGAGGAATGGGCAATACCAGAAGTACCAACACCCTCGAAAATAGAACAGCAACCCGAAGCGGCAAGTGTTCAAAGTCAGCCCATTCCTAGTGATGATGAAATTGATGCTTCAATTCCAGCAGTTCCTAGTAGACCGAAACCGAAACCTGCGGCATCAGCGAGTCAAGGACCAATTACGTTTGATGATGACGATGAAGATCTTTATGCTCAGCCCGTCCCTCAAAAACCTGAAAAAAGTACTTCCGCTCCCCCTTTAATTTTTACGGAACCCGATGATATTCCAGATGAAGAACTCCAATTT
>WJKO01000829.1 GCA_014729055.1 Promethearchaeota archaeon
GATCTTAGTTTTTCAATCGAAGATCCAGATTCTAATCTGGATTTATACGAAGAATTGAGAGGTTCTATTGATTTGGAATATGATTGGGAACCAGATCCTCTACAATATACTATATATCCAAATAAATTCGTTATCAATGATTGGGATATAGAGCAAAATCAGATTTGGAAATTATCAGATGCTGATGATAGTACGAGTATTCAGACTTGGAGTAATAAAGAGAAGTTACTTGCTATGGAATTAACAGATATTCCCTCTGCTCCCGATATAGGTATCTCTCAAATTAAAGTCCATTTGAGATGGCAATCTGGCTGTGATGGTAATCAAATCTTTTTAATAGAAGATTATTTTGGACCATTGACGTTGCAATACATTGGAGAGTTTCATACGACATCTGGTACAACAAGCCAAGACTTTATTTATAATTGTCCCGATGACACTATGTCATTGACAGATATTAATAACCTTCAATTGTTAATCGCAGTTCCCGATACAGGTTTCTTAGGTGCAATTGTTAAGCTTCTTGATATATCTGTTGACGTAGTTTGGATGCAAAAATCAGCTCTTGAGAATAATTATCAAACAGTGTTGTTTCCAAATCAAGAATTATATGAATCAGTAACTTGGTCCCAAGGAAGAGGTTACGTAGTAGTAAGTAACCAAAATGATGAATCCTTCGTACAAGCTGGTGGTGGAGGTGTCTTTGGAGGACCAGATGATGGAACAATAAAAATGTTTGGTTTTGACGATTTAACATCTGTAGCTGACAAATTAAAAGTAAATGTTGAAGAAATTAAGATAAGACACCGATGGGAAGGAGGTGATTCTCTATCGGATTTAGTTAAAATCAAGTTAAAGACGATCAATGGTTTTGAAACTGAGTTTGAATTTAGTTGTGAAAATATTGGTCATGATCAATGGTTTACGTCCACATATGATTTAGGACAACATGGTATTCCAAACGAATGGAATGTAGATCAGATTAACAATGCAGAAATTTGGATTACTGCACCCGAAAATATGCCAAATCATAATTGGTACAAAGTTGCATCTGTACAATTAATTGTCAGTTGGGCGGAAGAGCCTACCTCTTATTTATATTTTGATAGTTTATCTCTTAAAGGATACGATGATTTGGGCAATGAAGTAACGATTTCTGAGTGGAAAATAGATTATAGCGAGGAGGATCTGATCGGTACATCCAATTCAATGTCATTTAATTTTCTTATTCGGAATATTCAAGATCTAGTAGAAGATTCCCTCAAAGAAATAGAGATTACCGCAAATACCCACCATTTAGATTATTGTTCAAAAGTTTCGGGCGAATTAATGACTCATTTTGAGGTAGTCGGTTCTTTAGCAAATCATAGCATAGAATTATCTGCATTGTATCCATCAATATGGTCAGAAAACAATCGAATTTCATTAGTATCTACCTTATTTTTCCCGTTATCATCTCCTCAATTCCAAAGATTTCATAGTATGTCTTTTGATTTAGATATTGAATTAGGATTTCAAGGCTTAGAAATCGTCCCTTTCTGTAATAATAATCCTTATTCATTACCGACTAACATTTTAGAAGAATTATATAATGGGATTTTGGATGGTGATATTGATGTTAATCATCAAGTCAATGTTATGGGTACTGATACTACTTTAATAAAATCCGTAGACACGAATTCTGATTTCACTTCCATAGGAATAAGTCTGGTAGAAGATAATATAGACAAGAATATTTATTTTATATATGATGAGGTCTTTGATTGTTATTATCTTAATATAAGAGTAGAAACGTATATTACTTTCAATAATCCAGAACTTTTTTCCTTGACCGAGATACAGGACTCGATAAATTCTCTAGTACCTTTTGTAACAATGAAACCTTGCGCATCTTCACTTCTTATTTTGGAGAAAGAAATAGATCCAATCATAGAATCAAATGTTGTTGGGACTTCTACTCTTATAGTGGAATATGATCATCCCCAACCAACCATTTCATTCAACGAAGAATCACAAATTATCTTAGAATCAGACATCAAATTTGAAATATTATTTACAGAAATATTAGGTGGTAATAAATTCAGAGATCTTTACGAAGATGACACACTAGAGGAATTTCCGCTAAGAATCACCGTTAAAGATTTGCAAAATGAATATTATAAGAACGATATTAATGTTTCTGTCGATTTCATAGATAATAGTAATGAAATACATTGTGAAGGAGGATATCGCATTGACTTAGATAAAGGAGATAATTCCTTTGGAAGCAATATCCCTGAATCCATAGTATTAACCATAAAAACAAACTTTACGGATTATAATAACTTTTTAGAAGCAAATTATCGGATGTATGAAATTGAGTTCTCATTGTGGAATACAGAACAGGATTATGAAGAATTCGGTATTTGGAATGGTGATTTAGGATTTCAATCTCAAATGTCGATAAGTCCAACTGAAAATTACAATCCACATACCGAAGTTAGCATAATAACCGGAAATGCACTAAATGGTGATTTCGGCAGTTATATAAATGATTTTTCTATTGCATTTGATAAAAACGATTTTGATTTGTCCGATGTTAGCTTTATATTCTTGGAAATTGATTTCAATGCGTTCAGCTACCTTTGGGACGGTGGAACTGCGGGATTTCAAAACTGGAATGACAAAAATACACAAAATCATATCGATCTATTCCATTCTGATGGAATGAAGTCAAAATGGTTTGATAATAATAACGAATTGACATTTATTCAAATTCAAAAGAACGAGAATGGCGAACTGATTTTTGAAAATATGGATTCTTTAACGATATCGTCAACGCAAGATCCAAATCTCGTTTTAAAGTATTACCTATCGTTTGCTAACCGGGATATCGAAGATTATTTGATAGATTTCGGTAATTATTACTTGTTTAATTTCTCGTTCACAGTCGATTTGGATCAAGCTATAGAAGCGTATGCTTCGGACAATGAATTCGCAGAGTTATCAACTTACATGGAAATAGAGCTGAAAAACGCAGATCTAATAGTATATGCAAAAAATAATGATTTAGAAGATATTTCATATACTCTTCGGCATATGCAAGATTTTAAAATTGAATTTAGTACGGCAGAATCTTATGAAAACTTGGATCTTGCCTTAGAAGAACAGATTTCCATTAGTGCTACGACATTGATGGGTTTACCCATAGAGATTAACGATGGATTAAGATGGGGAGATAGCCCGGCCGCGGTATTGCAATTTAAGAGTATAGTTTCTGGAGAATTTACCGAATATGGTATCTGTAAACTTAAAGGTGATATTTTGGAATATAGTTATAATCTGCAATCTACTGGAACGGCCAGCTTCTATTCATGGGATCAAATCTCAGACTATATATATAATGGAGGGGATGGTGTTAATACTATCTACGGGAGAGTTTTGACCACAGTTACTGTAGTTAATGATCGAATAAGTCCAGTTAATATCAAGGTAACATCAGATGAACAACCAAAGGCGGAAATAATCGGAAATAATTGGAACAGAGAGAGTGAAATTATATCAAAAGGAACATTCAACTCTTTTAATGTCGATGATGTTAATGAAGACGGATTTGAAGATATAATAATCGACGATGGTTCAATCCTCCTTTATGATACCGAAGCGTCAACATACTTCATGAAATTAGTTGCATATAATATCCAACAACAAGCAAATGTATTTGAACGAGAATTCGTAGCATCTCTTAATGATGGCGAACCACATCCCAGTTTCTATGGATATGATGATATTCCAGAGTTCTCAAATGAAACAATCCTGAATATTGTTGACTATTCTTATAACATTGATAATGTCATAATAAAATATAGTTATGACTTAGAGCCGGAATCATGGTCCGAACCCATAGTGCAATTTGAAAACACAGGTAACTTAAATTATTTCTCATTTTCAATAGATACTACGGATTATGACGGTCTGGGTTCTATTCTAAATGAAGGAACCATATATTTCAAAGTAGAGTCACAAATTGATGATAAAATTGGAGAAGATATACTTGAAGCAGTTATTGATCGTACAATTCCAGACTCACGATTAAATTTTAGCGAAGGTTTATATGATGAATATAACAATAAAACAGTCGCTTCCTTATATGCGAATATTACGATCTCCGTCGAAAATGAACCAACATCTATTGGTACTCTTGATGAAATGTACGTTGAAATCAGAAATGGGAATACATTATGGTATAATACGTATGATATTATGGATCTGCCTCTATCTTATTCCGGAGACTATACATTAAACCTTAGTTTGCTTGAGGATATTGAAATTCCATATGGAATTGCCGATCCTGCGGTTTATCTTATCTGGAATGTTAGTGATGTAGCGGGAAATGTTGAATCTAATATTATTAACTTTACAATTGACCAGAGTTATGAAATAGAATTCTTTAATGAAAATCTTGATCCCTTTGATGAGTATGAACTAATAAATCTTGAATATGGTTCTTTAGTTCAAGGTGTAGTTACGGATTCGTTTGATATGCCCGTACCAAAGGGTTATCCATTCGATATTTTCATTGATGGACTTAAATGGTTAAGAACAGAAATCATCGACAATAATGGTTATTTCATAACGAGAGTAAATTCAAGCGATTTATATTCTTCAGACCTTAGGTTAAATGAAACAATGTCTTCTCAAGGGTTCAATGGAGACTTTTCGGACAAATACACTATTGATCTATCGTATAATGATACCTCACGGAATCGACAGACAGAAGGATTACAAAGATTTTTTATCTCAGAAATAGGAAACATGGAATTAGTTTATTCTGAATTTAATTATAGTGAGATTGTAGCAGATCGTTTGTTTGAAGGATTTCACTTTGATTTATTCATTCCTGCAGTATCCGCAGAAACTGGTTCTACTTTTGAATCAATTGAGATTCAGTTTATTGGAGCAAGCCAAGATCAAGAAAATAGTAATGAAGATGGAGTCCAATCAGATAGTGACCAAGTTATCTGGAACTACATCTTGACCAACGAAATGATATTAGACTTGATGAAAAACAACAAGAAAATATACAGATGGAAAGATTTGTTTGTAAGCCATCTAAAAGTAGCAGTTCCATTTTATGAATTATCGTTACAAAACGTGTTTAACTTGTCCGAGGTTAAGATGATAAAAATCATAGGATATGATAA
>WJKO01000077.1 GCA_014729055.1 Promethearchaeota archaeon
ATGCCAAAGAAGTGCAAATTCCTTTTGGAAATCAACTTGGCTAAAATCTGCTAAAAATGGAGTTTCTGCACCGATTGCTTTATGCGCCAGCATACTTGCAGCAGCGAGGATGTCTCCTTCACACGCAATTATCTTATGGTCTAGTGCTTGAACTATCGACATTGAAGCACATGGACTGATTCCGAACCTTTGGGCGTGTTCAGGCCAGCATCTGATCGCAAGCGCGGATAATTCATTTTCTTCCATAAAATTGTTTAATTTTGCCGCTAATTCGGCAACTTTATTCCTTTGAAAATCATTTAGCATTGAGAGATCGAAAATATCTTCCATCTGCTCTAATCTTTTCTTCTTTTGTTCTTCGTTTATTTTATATTCGAAAATATGATCTAATTCATAATGTGCTATGGTAATGCCGGTTTCCTTGTTTAAAACGAGTTCCTCAACATCCAAGTTGAAAAATCCTTTCGCATGAAATCCAACAAGACCGATCTTTGCGTTTTTCAGTGCTTTAATTATACGTATCGCATCAATCCAGTCATTATCTATATCATCCCCAATCACGTAGCTATAATCACGAACTCCGGCTTTATACAAGATTGAACTATTCAAGTTCAATCCACATACAGAATTCAAGCGAATTTTTCCCCCATTATAAGGTAATTCATATAAACCCCACAACAACAAGGGTTTACGAACAGTATTATTAAGTTCTAAAATTAGATGACCCAAATGAAAAGTACCGCTAATAACTACTAATCCCTCTATTTGTTCAGCAACCATCGTAGAGCTTGCTTGTTTCGCGTCTGAAACTTCAATAACGAGATCATCCCAGAATATCCATTCAACATTATCTATTTTCTTTAGCTTGGATTGAATTTTGCTTCGGTATATAGACAAAGCGGTTTCATAATCAAAAGTTTTTCGGGCCAAGCAAACAACCCCGAGTTTCACATGTTCTTTCATCTTTTTTCTCTCTTGAATAAGAATTCTTTCGTTTTTTTAATTTTTAATGCATTTTAATTATTCGTTAATTTTACATTTCAATTATCTTTTATTGTTCTATTTTCAAAGATTTAACAATGTTATGATAATCCACATGAGTGCGAAACTAATAACAATGGTTAGGTTTGTAAGGGTTCCTGTCAACTTCTGCAAGTTCTCATCGTAATTATTTTGGACGGAGAAGGGCAAGACCGCCATTCCTATTGGTAATATAAATGAGATTAAAACTATTGTTCTGAATAACTCACCAAACGGTAAAAAAACAAATAATATAGTTCCAATTCCTAATCCCCCCCCATATCGAATTATCAATACTTTTAAAATCTTTTTTACGTTTTCCTTTTTGATCTGAAAATTAAGAAAAACGCCAAGGATAACCAACACCAACGCTTCATTTGCTTTGGATATAACATCCAAAAAACCGAATATAAATGACGATTCATTAATTCCACCGATGCTGAGGTTTATTATAAGCGCGACTATGTATGAGATAAGAGGAATATTCATAAAAATGCGTTTTATCAAGTACTTTTTATCAAGTTTGGACTTTTTAAGATTACTTGCTCCTTTGGATTCTCCAATTCGTTCATCCCCATTCCTCGGAGCAAAAATCGATGCTAAAGTATAACATATTCCAAATATTAAAAATGCATTACCAACATCGAACATAGCAACATAAACCAGACCAGTAGCCCCAAATATACCTTCAATTAAAGGATATGCAAATAGTCCAATATTAAATCCAATTGACGTAATCAATAAAATCCCTTTTAAATGTCGCTTTTCTCGCTTGAAAGTGAAGTAAGACAGTATTAAAATAATCATACTCAGTCCGAAACAAATAAAAGGTAATAATATTAGAGAAAAGTCAAGTTCGATGTTCGAGATTGTTTTTAAAATTAAAGCAGGAAGCGTTAAATTGATTACCAATTTTGATAATCCCGCTCCATCTTCCGTTGATAGCAGCTTTAACTTCTTGAGAATAAAACCTAATGCAATAATCAGCATAGACAACAAAAATTGGTTATTAATTGTGGAAAGATCGACATATACGACCATGACTTTGTGACCACGACTTTAGCTATTTTGTGCTTTCCTTTTTAATAATCTTGTATGTGGCTGAAAAATCCTCGTTTGGAAATGCCTCGAATGCCTTATCATATATCTGCCGCACTCTGTTAGAGCCAGGTAGTTCCAGATTTAATTTTTCTGCTAGTGTTTTATGCAACCATACATCTTTATACATATTTCTAATTGAAAATTTAGCTTCCCAATTACCTTTTTTAATGGATTCGGCTTTTACATCCATATAGAAGTTCTGTCCGCCACCTGATTTAATACCCTTAATAGTTTTTTCAAAATCTAATCCGGCTTTTTCCGCCATAATTAACGCTTCATTAACGCCATTTTGTATATTTCCCACGAGCATGTTATGAATCAATTTTAATACCAGACCATTGCCATTTCCGCCCAAATAGGTTATTGTCTCGCCCATCATTCCGAGATAATTCATAACTCTATCAATTATGTCCTTTTCACCACCAACAAGTATACCTAGAGTGCCCGATTCAGCAGCACTTCTGCTTTTGACTACTGGCGCATCTATCATAAATGCCCCCTTTTCCTTAATCTTTGCTGCCATTCCACGGCTTACAGATGGAGAAATCGTGCTCATATCTACCACGATAGTACCTTGTTTTATAACGGGTAATATTTGTTCTATAACGTTGCGGACATCCTTATTCTTCGGAACCATTATAAAGATAAGATTACTTTTCTCTGTTACGTCAGCAACGGAATTGCATCCAATTCCACCCATTTTACTTAGTTTTTCGACTTGCTCTGAATTGATATCAAATAAATTCACTGGTTCTTGTGATTTTTTTAAGATATTTGTACACATGGGCTCTCCCATAGTGCCTAATCCAATAAAGCCAACTTTAAATTCTGACATATTATTTCCTCAATTTGTTTATCTGTTTTGATATTCTTAGATTTAATTTCCTTTAATTTGATCCCAAGCATCTTGGAAAACTTTTAGACCACGATCGGTGAATGGATGAGTAAAACTATCTTTATATACTTGTAGACCACATGTAACTATATGGATCCCTAAAGCAGCTGCTTGCGCTATTTGATTTCCGTTTCTTATTGCTGCACCGATAATCTCTGTTTTAAATCTATAATTTTCATATGCTAAAACCAAGTCCTCTAAAAATAGAGCACAATTAACACCCGAAGCTTCTTGCCAACCAATAAAAGGTGATACATACTTTGCACCTATTCGTCCCGCTTGAATTGCTTGAGATGGAGAGAACACAAGAGTGATATTTGTTCTTATTCCTTCGTCTTCAAGCTTCTTAGCCGCAATCAATCCTTGTTCGTTACATGGGATTTTAATCACAAAATTCTTGGATATCTTTGCCAGATCTTTTGCAGCCTTAATCATTTCCTCACTTTTTAAGATATGAGGATTGATCTCAACGGATATCGGAAACTTCTTACCGTCAAATTCAGTAGCAATCTCTTTTATTACTTCTAAAAACGGCTTTCCCGAACGAAGAATATGTTTTGGGTTGGTTGTGATTCCATCTATTTTGTAATTCTCATAAGCATATCTTATTTCATCAATCTTTGCACTATCTAAAAAATATTTCATAATTTTCACTTTAAACCATTCATTCTCTAATATAGATGTATTACGCACCTTTTGATATATTTTTTTTGCAAATCGTTTTTTCGTCTTTATCGCGTAAAAAAATAATTTTTGGTAATTAGGTTTTCAGAGATACGAAATACTAAGCAATTATTACTTAAATAAAGAAAGAGTAAAAAAAGAGGACTATCTTTATTGCCCTCTCAAGGAATTACCACATTTTCTGCAGAATTTCTGTCCGGGATCTTCTATGGGAGCTCCGCAAGCAGGACAAAATTTTGGTGCAGAACCTTGCTGAGGGGTTGGTTGACTAGGTTTGTATGAAGGAGCCGCTTGGCTAACATTATTATATTGCCCAGTAGATTGAGTTCTACTATATTCTTGGATTAAGGCATTCCCTGCTTTCTTAAATCCTCCGGGTATAATGAATATTCCAACGATGATGAGCGTCAAAATGCTACCTAAAAACACATTGTGAAAACCATCCGCAGCAGTTCTCATCGCTTCTGAGTTTCTCTTTGCAGCTTCCCTATTCGCCCAGTCTTCTAATTTTCCGAATGCTATTAACTGAAGTATCCAACTAACCAAAGCACCAACAACTAAGATATTCAAGATAACTGCTACAACCATCAGTGTGAAAGCACTGCTTATATCATCGTCGTTTGTTAATTTCTTGACATCATTTAACGCAATTAAGAACATTATTTCATAGACAAATAGTACAATCGGTGGGAAAATCAATATAAACAAGAATATCGTTAACCAGTACCATGTAGAAATCTTTGTCATGATTGTGCCGAGCTTTACCATCTTTTGATTTAAATTTACATCTGAACTCATCCTATAACACCGATATAATAAATCTTATAAATCTTATAAATCTTATAAAATCTTATAAAAATCTTATAACTCATAAAATCATAAAAAGATTATAATCATTGTGAGAAAAATCATTGTGAGAAAAATCGTATGGATTGGACATTTTAGAGGATTCAGCGGGTTTACTACATCAACAAGAGAATATTTTAAATCTATCTTACCTTATTTCAATAACCTTTATCTTGCGCCACTGGAGGTTTTAAAGAAAAACGACCCTTTGCGAAGCTATTTAGTAGACCTTCCTTTAAATGAAACTGAACTAAAGGTTGTCAATCATCAACCAACGACCGATCCAACCGCGGAATGTTTTTTTTCAGTCTATGAATACAATCGAATTCCAGATAAATGGGTTAAAATATTCAATACAGCTAAACTGATTATGACACAATCGACATTTTGTAAAAAAGAATTTGCGTCTCAAATCGAGGATCCCGAGAAAATACATGTTATTCCTTATATTGTTCCTGAATACTTCACACCGCAAGGACCTACTTATAGGATCGTGGATAAAGATGTATTTGCGTTTGGTAGTGTGTTTGAATGGGTTACAAGGAAGGTTCCTGAACGAACTATCCGAGCTTTTACTGAAGAATTTGATAAGAACGAATCCGTCAGCTTAATTTTAAGGAGTTCACATCCATTCGGTAAAGATCTTGAACCGATAATCAATAATATATCACAAGATCCGCGTATTATCTTAGTAAAAAAGAAAATCGAAGATATTGCTGCTTTTTATCGGGGACTAGATGCATATATATCTTGCACGGCGGGTGAAGGATGGGGTCAAACCCTAACAGAGGCGATGGTCTGTGGAATTCCGACGATTGCATCCAATCACAGCGGTAATCTCGATTTTATGAATAAAAATAATTCATATCTCGTGGATGTCCATGATTGGAGTCCGATTCAAAAAGGTTCATTATTTAAATGGAAATTGCCAAAAATAGAATCTATCAAAGAGGTGATGAGGCAAGTATATGAAAATAGGGAAATGAGTAAAAATAAAATCAAAGTTGAAAACGCTTTAAAGTTAAAAAATGAATTAAACCGAGAAAGTATCGGTCCAAAAATTGCTGAGTTACTAAAAAAAATTGTCTGAGAACAAGGTCTAAATTAAGAGACAACGAGTAGGTTTTTGCTTTTAGTCTCAGGAAGTATTTTCCATGTCAGAATAGGAATTATAATAATACTCCAAACCCCGAGTATTACATATAAAGCCCCCAAACTTATGAAACTGACTAAATATGAAGATACTAAGGATCCAAGTGTGAATCCTACTGCAAATGAAAACGAACGCCACCCAGAAACTGCCCCTCTGATATTTGTGTTAAAACATTCAATACAATAGATTTTAAGAAGAGTAAAACACCCCCAGAATCCTATTTGAGCAACTACCACGAATATATATACTCCAACTAGATTTTCTGAAACTGTCATTAAGACTAACATAGAAATTCCACCCGTTAATAATACAGAGTAGATAGTCAGTATGATTCTTCTTCCAAATCTGTCCGTAAGAATACCAGTTAGACCAAATACGATAAGGCTACCCAACCCCGCAATAAATATTATGTCTGATATTTTTTCAGAACTGACGCTTAAAGTGGTAGTGAAAAACTTTTCAATCGTTTGAAAGGAAGCGTAATTCATTCCAACGATAATGCTCATGATGATAAATGAAAACATAAACTTCTTATTGACTTTATCAAAGGGTTTCTTAATTTTTGCTATAATAACATCTTTTGACCATTTTCTTCTAAATTGCTTAAATTCACTTTGGTCTTGAAAAGCTTTAGTTTCCCTTAAAAATAGCCCTAATAGAGATATTGGCATAGCTAACCATCCGATTAGAGTCATATTAGACCAACTACTAGCATCAGATTCAATAATTAGTATATCCCGTAAAAAGGGAATGATAAAAACACCGATAACACCAAATAGCAATATAATATACGTATATGTTCCCCTCCTTTTTTTTGGAGCTTCTTCTGAGAGCATAATCACCCAGCTATCGGACGAAAAGAAAATATACATTAAAAATAGGCTTATGGCAAACGCAACTGGCACGTGACTTTGACCTAATAAATAAATTGATAGCCCCATCCCGAAGAATGAAACGATTATAATCGGCTTTCTCCCAACTATATCGCTCAGATATTGTACGATAATAACAGCATATAATCCCAAAGAACCGATGGTAAGAATCAAGTAATACTCAGAATCCCCGATTTGAAGGTCGTTTTGAATATAACTGACAATTGTCGGGTAAAAACTGGTATTGTAACTATCAAAAATTTCATATAACGCTGCAAAAAGGATGAGAAATATTAGATAGTGTTTATTAAAAATTTGTTGTTTTAGGGAACTTTTTGTATCCTTCAACTTTCTGGAGTTTTCATCATTACTTTTTTCATCAATATTCTTTTGAGAATCTTCAGAATCTTCAGAATCTTCAGAATCTTGGAATTCGTCAACCATATTCTTTCATTTTCCTTAATAATTTTTTTCTGTTATTTTATCATATGAATATAATTTTATTAGCTAATTATTTAGCTTATTTCATTCTCACTTTAATGGGCTTGACAAATCCTATGTATGCTAAATATGTTGCTAACAGATAAACAGCCCAACCAAAAAAGCCCCAAATTGTATACGTGGTTGAGAAACTATCGAGAATGAAAAAGATATAGATTGCTAGAAGAGAAAAAGCAAAATGACCGATATATTTTATCGATTTTTTGTAAATAGCTTCTGAGATTTTATTGGAGAGTTTGTAGGCTTTGGTCCCCAAGAGTATATACATAATCATAGCAATAACAAAGTAAATACCGATAATAGCCGTTACTTCTCTATCATTCAATTTTAAAATACCACCGAGAATTCCCAAAGTGCCGATTAAGATTGATCCTCCAATTACTACAATTTTAGTGTTTTTGGGATATGGGCCCTCTTGTTTTGTTAAAAATACATCAACGGAGAATAGGAGCAATCCAATGTTAGCTAATGTCGTAGAAATTAAAATAAATGCATATCCGTATTGCACGTCATATAAGCCAAAGGTGTTGTGTATGCTCCATCCACTATAAAATAATCCATCAATGAACTGAGATAGAGGGGCACATGCCAGAGTAAAGAAAATTATCATCAAGTAGATAGTAGTCTTACTCTTTTTTACATGATATTGCTTAAGCATTATACTAAAGCAATAAAAACCCAAAATTACTGCTATAATTTCGCAAAAACTATCCATTATCTTTAAAACCAATAGCTGATTAAAGACTAAGTCTAAAATTACCATAAATTTTCTCTATATTTACTCTTAAAAAAGATTTATACAAATAATATTTCGAAACTTGCTGAATCAAAAAATAATTCGAATTATTTAAGTAGATAAACATCGGAAATATACACAATGACACAAAACAACGAAAAAAAATGGGCATTAGTCACTGGAGCGAATGGTCACACCGGGAGTTTTCTCGTTCATGAGTTAGTAAACAATGGATGGCATGTTGTGGCTACAGACTTGAGACAAGACAGTCGGAAAAAACTCATGACAAAAGAAACGGTCTTTCGATCTGATTTACACTACATGTCTATTGATTTAGAGCAAGTTAAATTCATAGCAGCAGATCTTACTAATAGAGATTCTTTAAAAGAGCTCTTTAGCGTTGACTTAGAAGGGAGTGAATATCAAGCGATATTTCATCCTGCGAGTTTATACGATTATTTCGCTGAACTTGATTTACTAAGAAAAATAAATGTAGAAGGTTTGCGAAATTTCCTCGAAGTTATTAAAGAATATTACAACAAAAAGAAGAAAAAAATGCCGCATTTTTTACACTGGTCAACGTGCGGAGTCTATGGTGAACCAGAATATGAAAAGACGCCAGATGGGTTTGATATTCCTGCTGATGAAACGGCACCTTATGATCCGCCTAATGATTATTCTATAAGTAAAAAAGAGCAAGAACTGCTGTTAAAAAGTTTCGCAGAAAAAAATAATCTTAAATATACCATTATTCGCCCAGCCCCCATTTATGGTCCATACCAAACTTATGGAATGTATCATATATTTCTCATGTTCAATAAAATGGGCAATGGTCCAGTTCCACATATTTATCCGCGTAAAAAGCAACTAATGATGCCTATGGTACATGTGGAGGATCTGGTACGTGCTGCTGCTTTTCTTGCCAATAATCCAAAAGCTTATGGAGAAGCATTCAATGTTGTTGGTGACAGCACAACTCAAGAAGAATGGATGGAATGTATGTTTCATGAATTAGGAATTTCATATTGGATAGTACCAATGTGGTGGCCAATTTATATTGCTTGTGCCAGGACATTATACAAATGGGCAGAGGGAGAAGCAGTAAGGGCGAAGAAACGAAATAGTCGTCCAAAATTTGATCTTCCGATGGCAGATTATATAACTCATCAATATTATTTCACGAATGAAAAAATTAAGGCCTTGGGTTTTAAATTCAAATACAACGACCATGCGGCTGGAACCAGGCAAACCATAAGATGGTATATAGATCATGGTTGGTTATTGTCAGAAGATTGGCATAAAGATCAAAGATACTTTAAAGAGAAAGTAGAAAATGCAAAGGAGGTAAAATAATAATGGGATTCTTTACAGCATATATTGTTCTAAGCATATTGGGGTTATTCTCTCACTATTTCTATGTTTACAAAGGGAAACGGGCCGAGAATCGAGCATGGGTTTCATATTATGGTATGATCGTTGTCGGATTAACATTAATATTTGGAATTTTAATGTATTTGGATGTCTTGAGTTTTATTTTGGATATTCTAAACAAGATCCCTTGGATTCAAGCCGACCCTTTCCAAAATGGTGCAGATTATATGTGGAACTCATTTCGTTTAATTGGAATTAATCCTAATGTTGTTCCAGAACCACAATTACACTATATCGCTGCATTACTGTTCTTAACCTATACTCCGACTTATCTATTTGCTAAGATGGTGAGCCAAGGGTTTTTCGGCAGATATATTCACGAGGGAGGTTATGTCTGGGGCTTTTTGCCGAGAAAGGAGGGTGAAGATAATATTTAGAAGTTGTCAAGCACCTTATAATGATTGTTAATGCGGTGTTGTAACATTTAATATACGAGAAAAAGAAAATAAGTATCTAATCATTAATTAATTCAATCAATTTCAGTGATAAAATATGGCAAAAAAAACAGATGAAGAACTTCAGAAGCAGTTTAAAGAAGAAACTGGTAAAAATGCAATTTGGCGGGGTAATAAAACCAAAGGTTATTTAGAGTGGTTAGAACAGCAAGGAGTGGAATCAGCACCAAAAAAAGAACCTAAGAAAACAACGAAAAAGAAAGCCACTACCAAAAAATCAACTAAGAAAAAATCCGCAAAAAAGAAATCACCAAAAAAGAAGAAAGATCCCTCAAAACATCCAAATATCGAAAAAGGATTCTGTATGGAATGTGGAGAGGAATACTATTATTATAAAAATAAAAGCAAACCTAAATTTTGTGGTTATTGCGGCAAACCAATAAAATGAAACATTCATTTATTTTTTTTTTCTCGAGTAAACCCTTGTTCAATCTGTTTTTCTAATAGATCGGTTAATTTTTTAACTATATCGGGTCGCTCTTTCCAAAGATTATTTGTTTCTTTGAAATCCTTTTCTAAATCATATAATTGACCTTTTGGTCGCCAAAAATAGGATTTTCTTTTTCGAGGGCGGGAGAAACCGCCGGAACCCAAACCTTGAATTAACTTCCATTTGCCTTGACGGATTGAGAATATACCGCCACCTGAATGATGTATAATCGTGTCCCTAATTTTATTTTCGTTTTGTTCCCCTAAGAATATAGATGATAAGTCAAAACTATCCTCGGCTGCATTATCCGGTAATTCTTTACCGAATATGCCGGAAATGCTCGCGAATAGATCAGACAAACACATTAACTGATGACATGTTGTATTTGGTTTTAAGACCGAGGGCCAGATTATAATGAAAGGTTCTCTATGACCGCCTTCCCATATATCGGCTTTCTGACCTTTTAGTTCCCCGCAAGACTTATGACCATACGTTTTTCCGTTTGCACATTGCAATCGTGCACCATTATCACTCGTAATTATCAACAAGGTGTTCTGCATTAAATCGTGTTTTTCTAAGGTGTCTTTAATTTGCCCGACGACCCAGTCAAATAAAACAACCATATCACCTCGATCTCCAGCTTGACTCTTATTAATTACAAAGTCAGGACGAACCTCACACGGTCTATGTGGGGCTGCGGTGGCATGATAAAGAAAGAATGGTTTGTCGGAATGGTTTTCTAAGTGATCCTCGATGAATGCAATCGATTTTTCGGTACATTTAATATCGACCTCCTCATCTTTCCAGTTGTCTGTGGTTAGCCCTTTACGTTGTTGGTTGCATAATACCTCTTTATAGTGATCTGGAATTCCTACTGTATGATCATTTTCAATATAACAATAAGGATGCATATCTAAAGAACCGGCAATACCAAAAAAATAATTAAATCCAAGCTCATTTGGTCCGCCTTTGATAGGTTTACTATAATCACAATCTAATTCAAATCCAAGACGATTAATGTTATATGCTTCAGGACCTTTAACACCTTCCTTCAAAGGCCACCAGAGCCCAAGATGCCATTTGCCAATTGCAGCAGTACGATATCCATTGTCACCGAGAAATGAAGCTATAGTGGGGCGTTCTCGAGGAATTAATGGCGCTCCATACCCGCCTATAACCCATTTTTTAAGTTCCGTACGCCAACAATATCTTCCCGTTAGGAGCGAATATCTACTGGGTGTGCAAACTGCTGAAGATGAATGTACATCCATAAATTTCAAACCTTTTTTAGCCAATGAATCAACATTAGGTGTGGGTATTTTCGTCGCACCATAGCAACCCAGATCTCCATATCCTAAATCATCAGCAAATAGAATTACTATATTAGGTTTTTTCACATTCTTATTGCGAATAGGCATTATATTTTCTAAAGGAAGAAAAGAAATAAAATAATTATCAAAAAATTTATAGTCGTGTTTTTTCATAAGGTGTTTATAGTCATAAGGTGTTTAAAATCAGTAATGAAATCTTCGAATCTCTTAATCAGAAAATAAAATCTAAAGATTATGAAAGTGCTCGTGATGAAGCATTTCAATTATTTTCTGCAGATAATGATCAACGAAATAAATTGATTCTAGTTAAGTTAGAACATATTTTGGCCCAAAAAGAGATGAAATTTAATGAAGAACAACTTAAGCGAATCATATCATTAATGGACCATTACGATGAAGAAATACTGGAGAGATCATCTGATATATATTTAAAATACATCTCTCAAAACAAGAACACATTTACGAAAGAATTAGATTATGCCATTACTCAATTAAGTTCATTCGAATCCATAATCAGGGAGAAGTTTATCGACTTTTTTATTGCTCAATATCCTTGGGATAAAGAAAGCACAGAAAAGATCATTAAGGGCTTAATAGGGTGTTTTAAAGATGAGTTGTGGCAGAATAGGCTGAAGATAGTTGACTTCTTTAACGAAATTTTGCTGGAACAATCTAACATATTGGGAAAATTCAAGCAAGAATTCAAGATTTTGCTGGAAGAAACGGATTTAGACGTCAGTTACGAAAATCTCGAATTTCTATTTCACTACATTCTAGAAACCTACTCTAACGAAGATTTCGACGAATTATTGAGTTCTCTAAATGATAAAAATTGGTATGCACAAGAGAAGATTTTATGGTTGACGGGAAAATTAGGTGTTAAAAAACCAGAACTACTGTCCGATTCTAAGGCGATAATTTTATCCTACCTTGATCATAACGACGGTTTAGTACAAAAGAAAACAAGTGAAATAATTACAGAGATTGTATCTACTCATAATACCTATTTTGATAATGAAATCTTTAAATTATTGCAGAAGGATAAACTCGAGAATCTGACAATGATCGAGGATATCATAAAGAAATCAATTGTTGAAAATGGCTACAACAGATTTTTACAAATATATCGAAAAACATCGCCTGTTATTGAAACAACTTTATTATGCTTTATAAGCATTGTTCGATCTATTACGAGTACACATACAGAAATATCTTATGACATATTTAACCACCTTATCCAAGATATTTATAAAGATTTTAGTCAAGAAGACTACTTAAAGTTGAGAGAGATTATAGAAAAAATCCCTAGATATGACATATATCTTATATTATATGAATTTCTGAGCACCAAAGGTCCATTAGATGATAAAAAAACAGATGAAAGAAGAATTAAAATAATCAATTTTATGCTCAATAAAATGCCAGAATTGGGGTATACTCGCCTTGCTGATTATTTAAACGACAAATTAAATAACGGCGGTATTAGTCTCGATAAAATCGCAACAAAATTCTCAATGAATTCAGATTCTGTTTTGATCATTATACAAAAACTGATAAAAAAGGGACTTGTAAATGCCGTTATCAATGAAAACATGATAGAAAGACCAATCTTTAAAACGTCTATCAAAAAGGCACCCGATTTACGATTATTAAAACAATGGTCTATCTTACCAAAAGCTAAGGACGGAAAAAGTCGAATAAAGTTATTTGTAAGAATAACAAATATTGGAGATGAAGATATAGATGAAATTCATTTAGTAATGGATTATCCAGCCGAATTTCTTAAGAACTTAAGCACTGATGGTAGCCTTTCCAGATTCATTCCTTCCCTAAAACAAGAGAAATCAGAAGTAGTGTCTTGGGAATTTAAATCCACCAAAAAACTGTATGAAGATCCTATCGTTAGTGGTATTAAGATAGTCATTATCTATCGTAAAAACAATAAGGTTTCAAGTTTAACAAAAAAATTAGATATAATTTTTATATAGTCTCATTTATCTTGGCTGGTTTTTCCGGATTGGGTAATCATATTGAAATATTTTTTCTTTTCTCAATATAGACCCAACGAACTAACTCAGTTAATACATAGTGACCATCCCACGGAGCGCCCATAACAATCTGATTATGATCGCCAACTTTCGGAAATCTGGCTGCGCCTAATAAACTCATCTCTTCTGCTACTTCTTCTATAAATTTTTCATTGCCTTCTATCGATATAGTTTGTAAATATTGATTCAATCCTTCTTCCCGCATACTGTGTACGAGATCTAAAATATTTGAGATCCTAGTGACGCAAATAAATCTATCTTGAAACATATCAATTTCATTCATGGTGGGAGGATTTCGGAGATACATAACTGTCCAATCGAGCTTATTGTCAATTTTTGGCGTAATAAGTTGTCCATTCTGATTCAATTCATAATTCATCGAGAAATATTCTCGTTTTCTCACGGTCTCCATGCCGTCTGCTTCTGTTTGGTGTGCTCTTGGAAATTGTTGCCCGACAAGTTTCATTTCTTCTGCTAGAATCTTTGCAAAACCAATAGGAGAAAGCTCAGTTATTTCATTCTTAAGTAATGTAGCAGATCTCTGCATTAACGCACCTATATCCCGTCCATTTTTTTTATTTTTATTCTTTTTACCTTTCGGGGATGTTTCACTACTTATCTTTTCTTGCAATCCAAGAATAACATTGTCAATTTCTTCTTTGTTGTTGTCTAAAGCAGATTTTTTGGGTTTTTGTTTAATATATATAACTCTAGGGCTGAAACAGGCCTTTTGATTCCAAAATGAAGCATCGACCGCAATTCTACGCGCCATTTCTCTCATTTTATCTTCAGAAGTAAATATATCCTCAGAAATAATGCTAAACGATAACTTTGGACCGTGATTAATAATTTTAATCCCATATCGATTCGCACGTTTCCGTATTTCTTCTATCGATTGTAAGCCCCCCCACGCAATAACACTATCTACATAACCAGAATTGAATAATTCATCGAAAATTTCCGATTTACTTCCAGGCCAATAAAGAACTGCCAATTCATTACCCACTTTTCGATCAATCTCTCTTATTGATTGGGCAAATAAAGCCGTAAAGAATGGTTCTTCTCTTGGCAATTTGACTAAATTAACGTTTTTTGTCAGCATTCCATAAAATAAACTCCCCATACCAACACTAAACGCATTTCCTGCTAAATTATGATAAACTAAACCACGTGGTTGTGCATGCAATTTTATATTTAGGTTGGGTTGCAGGATCCATTCGTCTAAATACATTTTGTTACCTAAATCCTCTGCCAAATATAATTCAATCATATCTTTCGACCATATTGACAAAGTACCATCCAATTCAGCTTCACATAACTGCCTAGATTGCCCTGTTATCATTGGTAAGATGTTAAGCGCCTTCTTTCTAAGATAAAAATTAGGATCCCGCCATAACTCTCCCACGGTCACCATAATCTCTATTAATTCCTCTATCGACCGATTGTGTGCTTTTCGTTTCCGCATATGCAAGGTTTGGGCAATATCAAGGACTTCGTCTTTCGTAAAAACCGGAAATTCGAGTTCTAATAGGTCGTCCTGCCTTCTAATTTTTGTAACATTAGTGTTTTCAGATTTTGTCGGTTTAAAGATAAATGCTGGAACATATTCTTTCTTTTCCATTATAACATAATTAAAATAAGACAAGTAAAAAAAACTAATGAGTAAAAATATTTAAAAAAATTTAAAAAAAAAATCTTCTGCTATTATAACAAGAATTTTCCTATTCATCGGTCATTTCTGCAATCTGAGCACCGCATCCTTTTGCTTCTGCCCCTTTGGCTCTACCTAGAATCTCTATAACCTTTCCCTTTCTACCACATTCACAGCCATCTTCCATAACTACTCTAACCATATCATCTTGTAGAATAGAAACACCAGCATAACTATGAGCTGCAGGATTAATGATATTCAATAGCCCTTTCTCTCCATCCTCTACCGGTTCGAGCGTATCAACATCTCGGACGATAACATCTGCCCAAGGAGGTATATGTTTATTAAAGTGTTTACATTCCGCAATGACAACGTCAGTCTCCGTAAATTGATAGCCATCAATGATACTAGTGATTGGTATTCCTAAGATTTTGCTCAAATCCTTGCGGAACTTCTCTGGCTCCACCTTTTCACCAGTAAAACTTTTCCATCCGCCACCAACGGCAATCTTCGTATTTTCTCCAACATTGAAAGGTTTTCCCGTTTTTGCATACAGTTTACTTAAGGCACCATATAACAATGGAATTGACCCTCCAATCCACCCTTGACCCTTTTCTCCAGGATTTGACTGAAGAAATCCTAAAGTGGTTGGAACATCCAATTCAAAACGTTTCGCAGCACTAATTTCCCCTTCATTCACTTTTAGAGCCCAAACCCTGTTTTCAACGGGACATGTAATCGCCATCTCAAACATTCGCATAAAATGTGAACTTGGTTTTGGAACTTTCTGTTCTATTGGAATATGAGGTAATGGCGGTGTAAAAAACAGAGACCAATTATAATCCTTTAAGCCAACTTGATCTTCCAGTACCGTCCAAAATCCTTTCATGAAACGTTCCATCTGTAATTTAGATCTGCCAACCATTGATGGGTCCCCACTAGTTCCACTTGACAATGCCCAGAATAGAATATCGTCCTCTGGAACACATAGGAGTTCTTTAGGCTTTCCTTTTGATCTCTTGAAGTTTGCCGTTGTCAAATAGGGAATATCCTTGACATCAGCATAATTCTTTAAGTCTCGTCTTGGATCAAATTCCTTCTGCTTGCAGAATTTCCGATATAGCGCACAATTTTTAAACTGATGATTTAACGATTCTTTAATGGCTTTAAATCGTAAATCCTTCGCTTTATCAAGATCTTCATAATATAAATCCGTTCCTTTGTCGATTAAGTCATCTACTATCATTTTTTTACCCTTCTAAAAATTATTACTCTTTAAAGAAATTGGTGCTTTTGATTATTAAAGGCATGCCTATATATTCAAAAAATTCTAGCTTTATTGACAAAAAAAAATTGTAAAAATTATTATTAAAAAATTAATTACCGCCAACAAGCGTGATTAAAGTAACGCTGTTAAAATAGTAGTCATCACGTTTCGTCCCATATATTTCGCCGCCAGATCCCAAAATCAATCTAGGAACGTCTTCACCAATTGCTTCCCTCACCGTTTTAATGTATCTAGGCAAGTTATCCCCATATGAACTCAACCGAAATATACAGTCAATACCAAGTAAGAATTTAGGATCTTGAATATTTTGTTTAGCATCTAATATTGCAGATTCAGTTGTTTTTAGTAGGACGTTAATATTACTTCTAAAGATTTCCATTTCATCCGGCACTTTATCGAAAGGAAAGCTAGTAGTTACTAATCCTCTTAAGTGTGGGTTAGTCATGGTTCCAGTAAGATGGAATAGTTCCTTATCCTTTACTTTTTCTCTTGTTCCCAAAATGTGATAATAGTTGACATATCCTTGGTTTTCCAATTCCTCTAACGATCCTACGTTTATATTTATCGCATCACAGAAGCCTTCAATTGCCTTTTTCTTATCTATTCTTAATAAGAAGTTACCTATATTTTTTGTTGCATGACATGTCACACCAGTAGGCTCTGCACCAGCAGCGAATCCATGACCGAACTTCGTGCCGTCTGCTTCAGACAGAATTACACCTGTTACAGCATCTTCAAGGACTTTATTATTGTAAAACTCGTACGCTAAAGGCGATAAATTCGGATCAGTTGCAATATTGCCAATAACGGGTATATTCCAATCTTGTTCATAGAGTTCAGAGATCAATTCTTGAACAGTTGGCATTCCAATTCCTTGTTTTTTATAGCGTTTAAAGAGGAATTTGAATACCTTCGTAAATAACCCAGACATCGCAGCGGCTAATTTTGTATTCAACATAGATTGTTGTTCCATAATTATAGGCGGAAATTTCATTCCGTCTTGGAACATCAACATTATTCTATTATCTTTGGGATTCAACTGGTTCTTCTTCTGTAAAATATCATCAGCTATCTTCTTGTATTCCAAACGAGATTTCTCGTATTGAAAAGCATAATCTATGTCAAAGTCGCCCCCAATCAGCATTAATCCAACCGATTTTAAAGTAAACCTATCATTTACCATCATTCCATTAACCGTACTGCCGATTAAAACAGGTTCTGGTCCAATTATTGATTGTACTCCCTCTAAAACTTCCTTGTAATTGTATTTTTTCTTTGTCAGTTCATCTACCGCTAATATCGCGAGTTTTGGCTTTGTCTTGAGTCCACCTAATGCTTCTTTCGCAGCTTCTTTCCCTGCTTCCTTACTATCAATAGCTGTACTTAACCCTACATTTGCATCTAACATTTTTCTCCACCTTTTTCCATAGTATTATTTCTTAATAATCCTCTTTCTCCAATTTTCAATACTCTTCATCAAAGCATCTTGCTCTTTCTCAGGTAAAGTTCCCGATAATTTACTGTAATCTCGTGCGGTTCTTGCAATATCATATAGAGCAAGCGATGTGCCCAAGTTCACCAAGATTGTTTCTTTCAATTGCTCGAGCAATTCTACATATTTTTCAGCAGTGATAGTATCTATTGCTAATTCAATGAGGTCAAAGATTTCTTCAAGTACATTGTATTTTTCAACTTTACTCTTCTTGGCTTCAAGCTCAGAAAGTAATTCAAATATTTTAACTGCTGCTTCAGCTTTGCGTTTAGCTTCTTCTTCAGCTTTGCGTTTAGCTTCTTCTTCAGCTTTGCGTCTCGCTTCCTCTTCAGCTTTACGTCTCGCTTCCTCTTCAGCTTTGCGTCTCGCCTCTTCTTCTTTTCTAATCCGTTCTTCCTCAACAGCGATTTTACCTTTCATCCTTTCAATAATATCAAACATGCCCATTTTTAAGTATGCCAAATTAATATCTTTTGGACCGATTGACATAAGAAGGTAGCGAGGTGGAAGAATATACAGAAAAATAAAACCATTTTCTCCCTCTAACATTAATTCATTGAGATTACCGTGTTTGAGTCCTTGTGAAAACTGTTGGAACGAATCCCGCAATACTGTAAGTTCCCAAAGAATATCCTCAGAGAGTTCTTTAGAAATAGTTGATTCGATGACCTTATTTGTTTCGGCGTTGACTAAGATACTACCCTTAATTTCGGTAACATTTAATATTTCATCAATTTCATCTTTAAGATTTATTTGTACTGACATAATATTATCATTCCTTTAGTTTAGTATACATAATCTCCTATAATTTCTGCTATTTTATGTGAAAAATCTTTGACAATAAAGGCGACAGGATAAATATCCGCATCGTCAGAAACAATTGTAATCAAAATTGCGTTTGACCCACTACTCTGAATAATAACTCTCCCAAATTCACTATTCACGAAGACTCTATTGAGATTTCCTTGTTCCAATTCATTACACAAATTCTGAAATGTCAGATTGATAGAAGCGGATACTGCGCCTATAAGTATAGGATCAACGTCCTCTTCCCACGAACTTGATATAGGCACGCCAGCTGGATATGATATTACAATTTGTCCTTTAATCCCCGTTTGCTCTCTTGTAAACTCAAGAACAGCCTCTTTTAGGGTTGTTAAACGAGGATCGTCCATTGCAGCTTTTTTTAGTCTACTCATCGTTAAATCTGATCCATTCTTTAGTCTTTGAAATATTAAAAATTACTGATAAAAATATTCAGATGTCTAAAAGTTCGTACAAATTGAATAAAAAATAATAAAAAAAAATATAAAAAAAATAATTTTTGTTATAGAACAAATATATCATGTGATATAGTCTTTCTTTTATATGTATACACGCAGTGGATCAATCCATCTTTCGTCTCTAAGACACACGGATAAGAGAATTCCCTCAATTTTTCGTCCCGCAGATCAAATAAACGAATCCAGCTTGCTCCTTTGTCAGTACTCTTAGCGGCTGACAAGATGCCACGTCCTATTGTTAAAGGATTATATATCATTATGATAGCGCCTGTTTCAGACAAGGTTATTGCGACACAAGAGTTTGGATTGGGCAGTTCCATATTTTTTGGTTCTGTCCAGGTCCTTCCATTGTCAAATGACCTCATATCTGCAATATAGCCTGTCCTTGTCCGATTAACGCAATATAAACTTCCATCTTCAAATTGAATAACATCAGGTTGGATCATACCTTTTTTAATGCTATATAATTTGCTAAATTCCCATGTTTTCCCATTATCGTGCGAAAACACAAAGCGGGAAGACCATTTTGTTTTATATTTCGGTACCTTTGTAACCTCATCATTGATAGGAAGGAGCCATGTGCCGCTATCGAGTACCAGTAGTGGACTTCTAACCCATAGGCCGTCTCTATCCGAGAATTCTTCTGGTTGAGTCCATGTTATTCCATGGTCTTTAGATTTTTTATAGAATAACTTCCGGTGATCTTTTCTCCCATACGGGTCATCTTTTGCATAAAACGCAGCATACCACAGATGTAAAACATCATTATTGTCAAGAAATATTACGGGATTGCCGCAAGCACGTTCGGGATCATCTGCAATAACTCTCGGTCTTGTATAATGAAAATCAATGGGTTGATGATTTTCATCTGATATCTTGTTCACTTCACTAATGTCGTAGGTAATTTCCGAAAACATTATAGCAACATTAAGAAATCCTTCTGCTTTCCCGGAAAACCAAGCACAATATAATTTTTGAACTCCAGAATCAACTCCCGCGTTAATAATGGTAGATGCGTGGGCTCTGGGACGATCTTTGACTGAATCTATTGGATATATCTGATTTTGTTGAATGAATTGAGGGGAATGCTTGGTATAATCTAAGTTTCCCCGTTTTAATCTCCATTTGATTCTTTGCCACATAGTTA
>WJKO01000830.1 GCA_014729055.1 Promethearchaeota archaeon
AAATCGTGAAGTCAATCTCCGATCCCACACTATCAATGTATATCCAATAGCAAGATCCTTTAATGGTGGAGGTCATAAAGAGCGAGCAGGATTTATTTTACCAAGCAAGTTTATAACAAATCCTTCAGCAAACGTGATCGCAAATGATGAAATCCAGTATAATGAACTAATTCAAGATATTGCAAAAAGCATTCCTAAGTAAGGATAGAGGAAACAAAACAACTTCCTAACTTTTCTCCTAATAATATTAACTGATTCTCGAGAAAAGGATTTAAAAATTCAAAAAGAATGTGGATTTGTTCTTTTGGATTACTCAAGGATTTTATCCAGTATTTCAAAGTTCTCCAAATAATTTTTGTATTTCTATCAATATCCCTTTTTTTATATATTCCCTTCTCATCCAAAAGTTCTAATTTATCAAATCTTATAGGCATTAGATGTAGATCATCGATACCATCATTTGTGTGTATATGAAATTCTGATATTCTATCTGCAAAATTATCAAAAAATGCTTTAAAACCCGATTCAGGATCAATTCCCTTTAATTTAAAATTAATTAGCATGTGTCCATAATCCAAGCAAAAATTGAAAAATTTAACCAGATCTGAATATTGCTTGTTAATAAGGGTTTTATCGAGAGTTTCAAAGAATTTAATTATATTTTTCGGATATCCGAAATAGGATCCGTGTTGATTGTTTTCTAATACAATCTCAATCTTATATTCTCTAATTAAATCCAGCAATTTTGGATTCATTAAAGCATCTAAAGTTTTCTGGAAGATATTTGCATCTGTTTCCTTCGTATGAAAATGAACCAAAATCTTATTCCCATGCATCTCGCTTGTAAGCTTATAATATTTTGAAAATGTATCAAAAAAATCTTCACATTCTGGATGAGTATCATTCATGTGATGAATAAACGGATATACAGGTCTAAGCGGAAAACCGGGATGCGTTTGCTCTTTAATCAAACGGATGATCTCTGGGTCATTGAGAAGAAAATGCACACTCTGTCCATATTGGATAAAACCTAATGGATAGATATCTTCTTGCATTCTATCTGCGGTTTCTATGTCGAATCCTTCTATCAGTCTATTAACGTATTTTGTAGCAAGCGTTATGACTTCAAAAGGGTCTCCCTCATCTAAACCTAAGAACTTGCCAAATTTCGCTGAAAAGATCCAATTCTGATTTAAGGAGAGCCCTATAAACATCTTACTTTGTTTAATTTTGACCATAGAAATCAATCAATTTTATGAATAAAAGATAAAGATAGATATTGTAGATGATATGGTAGATGATATGGTAGATGATATGGTAGATGATATGGTAGATAATGCCGCAGATAATATTAAACCGTTTTTGAATCCTTTATTTCATCGTTTGACTCTTGAGCAGGTATAACAGCATCTTCATCATCAATATAATATTCCTCTTCGGCATCTTTTTGTTGTCCTTCTTCCTCAAAGCCATAAGTTCCGAGATATTCATATAACATTTTAAGGAATGGTCTTAAGTATTTCACGCCAGATGCTATCATCCAAATGCCGATTATTATCCCAATTACTGGATCTAATGCAATAAAGGGCCAATACCAAAATGATGTAAGAATTAAAATTATCCACGTAGATAATGCAACAATTGTATCAACTAACAAATTCGTAGCTATGCTTTCTATGGCAATGTTACCCGTAGCCTCAGCATCTTGTTTTTCGATTAAATGCATTGTATATTTTGTGCACATAATCCCAGCTAAGATCAAAGCCGGTAAAAGCGAATAGCCACCCTCATTAGAAGGTGTTAAATATTGTGCATAAGCTAAAATTTCAAACAATGTACCGAGTCCTTGGAAGAACACAACCAAACCACCAATAAACAAGATTAAACCTTGAATTGTAGCAATGGTTATGGCGCCCGTTTGATTGACTTCAATATCTTGAGTTCCATTTTTTAGTTTTTCAAATATTTTACGTTGCCACTGGATCAAATAGATTCCTAAGCCTGAAACGATTAAGTCAATAGCGGCATCAATTGCAATGGCTCGCACTGAAAACAGATCCGAAATAATGCTGACATAGACTTTAAAAAATGTTACAATCAATGAAAAAATAAAGAATCGTTGAATTGCCCATATTGCTCTGCTATCTGTTGGTATCTCTATTTCATATTCGATCCCTGCTGATTCCTCAAGGTCTTTCTGGTCTTTTTGGTCTTTCTCCGTTTCTGTTTCTTGCTGTGCTACTCCACTCTTATCTTGATCACCTAGCTTTTTCTCCATCTCCCGTCTAATCTTTTCCTCTAATTCCTTTCGAACCTCTTGTTCAATCCTCTTTCTTATTTCATCTTCTTCTACCGAAGTCTTAGTTTTCCTAGTTTTCTGTGCTTTTTTATCTCGTTTCGTATTAGGTTTCCCCATTCTCATTCCTCTTATGTTATTTTTTATCCAAGATATGCCTTTACAATTTTAAATGTAACATTTTGATTAGGTTCCGCCTTCATCAGGGATCTGGAAAATAAAAGGTGTTGTTCCGTCTGTAATCAATATAACATTTCCATATTCTGCCATGTCTGTTAACACTTGTATATAGAGATAATTTAATACATCATCTTCTGTTATATTACCTGTAACGTTTAATTCTTGAACAATCTGTTGGATTGCCTCGGCAGTACCATTTGCTTCGATTATAGTAGAGTTTGCTAATGCTTCTGCTTCGATAATTGATACTTGGGCTGCGGTCGTTGCCTCTAAAATCTGGATCTGCGCAGTAATATTCGCAGCACGTAATTCCTCTTCAGCAATTTGTGTTTGGATCTGTGCGTCACTGAATGCAGTTGGTAATAATATGTTTTGAACCTTTAAAGCCATGAGATTAATAAAATAATCCTGTAATTCAATTTCAATCATATCTCGACAATGTTGTTGAACGGTAGAACGATTATCAAGGGCAACCTCCCTCATAGAATATCCAGAAAACTCATCTCTAAATGCAGATTCTATTACGGGCTGAATTACTACATTATAATTTGCCCCAAACGTCTCAAAGACCTCTGTGACATTTTCTTTTGCCAACTGATAGTTGACTGACAAGTCTATATTGACATGTCCATCTTGAGTGTCTGCGTGCATATTAGAAATGGTTATTGTTTGAACATTTACCACAAAGTCATATTTGGTCGATAAAGGACTGCACCAAAACATATGCCAGCCCGGACCGGCTAACTTAATCTCTCCAGAAGGCTCCACTGCAAGCTTTACCGTGCCTGACTCAACTATATCGAACGTTCCGAATAAAAATGTTAAACTAAAGGTAGCCAGTATCATTAAGACAACGGTTCCTTTAACTTTTTTATCAAATGATTGGATCTTTTTCGCATATCTATCATTCTCTGGTAGTTTTGCGGACATTTTTATCACTTTTTAGTTTTTCTTAAATATTTCAATTTATTTACCTATAAAATCAATTAAGATAGATCTAAGATTAAAGAAATTAAAGATTATTGCAAGTGATTCTTTAACTTTCATGTATTCTTGAAGATTAAAAATTTAATTCATTTTTAAAGTGTCTCGATAAAAAGAAAGATTATTGAAAATTCTTATCTAAAGACACATCGAGGAACGAGTTTTGTAAATCTGAATAATACCATCCAGCAGGGCAGCCAGCAGAACACTCGTCCAAAAATAGACAACCATTACAATAAGAGGGATGAATATTATGAATTTTATGGATAAATTCATTATTCTTTTTGCTATTGAGCGCCTCGATTATGTTGTCGCTATGCCCTATAATAATTTCGGAACAAGAACACGGACGAATTCTGGCAGAAGGATCTATACAAAAGCTTAGAATCCCGCAATTGCACATGCTATAAAAATCGATATATTCGTAATCAGAATTGTCAAACTTACATTTAGGCATTAGAGTTCCCATTGCAATCTCAATCTGTGAAGCTTGACCCGACTTACTCCCAGTCTTTAATATTCTACTTGCTAATTCATCTATTTTCCTTAATAGTTTCCTCAGATCTGATACATTCGTAACGATCTTTTCCTTATTCATGGTTCCGAATGGAATGGCTCTCATTAACAGAAATCGTTTAACACCAATCTCTATTGATTCCACCAATAAATCTTTGACCAAATGCACATTCGATTTGTAGATAGGTATGGAGACTGATGGATTCAAACCGACATCTACTGCATTATGGATTGTCTGTATTATCTTTTCAAAATCACCATTTATTTCTTTCAGGTAAAATTCTCGATTACCAACCAGCGTTATTGATAGGTCAATATTACCTGATTTTGACAAACGTTCTAAAAGCTTATGTGTAAATATGGGATTATCTCCGTTTGTTAGCAGAGTAAACTTAACTGACTTTGATTTAAACTTTATTTCTTCATCAGATATATAATATGGAATCTTGTATTGATAGTTTAATAGAAAATCAATGATTTGCAGAAAATCCTGATGTAAAGTAGGTTCTCCTCCCGAGATAAATATATTTTCAATGCCAATCTCTGCAACTTTCTTAATAATTCCAATCCATTCTTTTCCGCTTAGAAGTCTGGATCTCGGATAATGCCCCCCATCATTTTTCCAACGATTAGAGCAAAATGGGCAAGTGTGGTTACAATCATATGTTAATTCAAGCGTACATGCTCTCGGAATCGGAATTATACTATGCTTTTCAGTTCCATTCCCCATTATACCTTTCAATTCCATTCCCCACTATGCTTTTCAAGCATCTTAGGCCCTTTAAGACTGTTGTTATTTCGATCTAATTTATCGTGAGAAAAATTAATCGGGTTTCTTTATCAGGCAACCCATTTGGGAAAGCATGTCATTAATAATCTCTCTTGACGTCTGATTAAGAGTTTGCTTTGTCCTGTCACTTATTTCTGCCTCGACAATCACAGCATTCACCGGGATCCCCTCAAATATAAGTGGTATTGAAGCTAATTCTTTATACTTTTTGGATAAATCTATTTGCTTATGCATTGAAATTAATATATAATCTTCTTCCCAGTTTTGCTTATTTGGCAATAATTGTTCATTTTTTTTGGTATTATGAAAACCTAATCCATCCAGA
>WJKO01000831.1 GCA_014729055.1 Promethearchaeota archaeon
CTATGTAATGATACAGAAATTCGATCTATCATTAGAGGCACTGTAGATCGAATGCTTTCATTCCATGTTGATTCTGGTTGGCGGTTTATAGATTACGATGGAAAGACACATTCTATGGGTGCGGAAGCATTAACTGGAGCACCGCTTGTTGACCCCATGTATGCTTTAACATTCTTACGTACAGGAAAAACTGTCCATCCAGAAAAATGGGGCAAACTTTATGATCAATATGCGAACAATAGACTATTTGCAAAACGAGTTGGTAAGCACTCAGAACTCAATATTTTTGCATTATTTTGCTGGAGTGGGGGTTATTTCAACGTAAACTTAGCCATGACATTAGCGGGAACACTCTGCTTTCTCGAAGATGATCCAGAGTTAAGACGCCGCTATCAAATGCAATTTTTAGAACCGATGCATCGAATCACTAAATATCACAGGAATGCTTGGTTTGATGTTTTATATTATTTAGGAATTAGTGACATCACATTCCAAGACTATAATTCACTATTAGAGATACCTAATCACAGGAATCTGGATTCTCAGTGGGAAAACTATATTGAGAAATCAGTTGCCGATTGTCTTATGAGAATGACATATACTAAGTATCCTTATCGGGATTGGTCTCATGCTAATGGGATAGATTCATATGATGAGAGTATATATTGGAGCCCAATAACAGGAGCACCTTATCCGGATTTGGAGGTATTTAACTTGGAAGATGAGATAGATACTGAGGATCCTCTATTCGAAATATTTGTTGAATTATTACCGATTGGTCATCCATGGGAACGTGCAATACCAGCAGATTGGCGAAATATGAGATCTTGGGCTTGGGAAGGGAGTGCATTTTCCCGTTCTAAAGGAAGCGGAACTGGTCAAGGACTTTGTCAAACAGGAAGCTTCACCGCACCTTATTGGATTGCGAGATATTTGAATTTCTCAACTGTTGCAGTTTCATTAACATAGGAAACAATAATCATTACAATTATAATCAGATCAATCATTATAATTTAGGAAATGAAAAAATGACAGTAAAAAGAAAGACTAGGAATGACTGGACTGGTAAAGCTATAAAAATCATCTTCGTAATATTGGTATTAATACCAATCATTTTTCTCTCTTCTGGAATTATTCAAATTCAGCGTGCCATCGGTATTTTCAATAAAAGATACACGGACGATTGTGCCATTACCTTGGATGAGTTTATGGATTCAGATCCCGAACGTTGTAAAGAATATGTTGAGAAATATGAACAAATCCATGAATTATATCATATTCCATTTAATTTAACGGGTGATGGCTGGGATTATTATATTCCAAGTGATATTGTTTATTATTTTAATCCCGCAAACTATCCAAATGTGGTTAATGGATCAACTTATTTGGAAGAATGTGATTATAGAGATACTGAACACCCACTCAACACTGTGGGACATTATACAAATTTAGAGCATGCGGAGGTCGGTGGTGGATATTATGGTGTTGGTGAGGCTCTTCGATATGCTATAGCTCAGAGGGAAAGGAACCAAACAGCGATAGATTCAGCAACAGAAATGCTCTTAAAGATCGTAAAAGGATATAGTATATTAAGTGAATTTACAGAAGACGGCAGTATGGTTCGATATATAGCTCCGAATACAACAAAAGGGAAGCAATATATATCCAATCATTTATTCCAAGAATCTTATTCAGGGCCACATAACCGATTCTCAATAACCGCTGAAAAATTTGGAAAGGAATATACGTTCTACGCTGTTACAGGTACGTCAGTTGATTGCTATCATGCTGTCTATGGTGCATTAGGTTTTATCTATCTGATGTGTAATAACACTGAAATTCGTTCAATTGTAAGAAATACAATAGATAGAATGCTGACTTTTCATGTTAATGTCGGCTGGAGGTTCCAAGATCATGATGGAAAAAGTCATTCAATGGGTGCTGAAGCAATACAAGGAAGTCCAGCTGTTGATTCAATGTATGTATTAACGTTTCTCCGTGTTGGAAAAACAGTACATCCGGAAAAATGGGGAGCTCTTTATGATAAATATGCTTACAATCGTATGTTTTTAAATAAATGTGGAAAACATATGAATCTCAAGATCCAAATGCTATTTGTTTGGGGTCCCTCTTATTTCAATGTGAATTTACCAGTTAGTCTTGCTGGGATGTTAACTTTTTTAGAGGATGATCCTCAACTTAAAAGATATTATCAGATACATTTTCTTGAAGTTTGCCATGATATTACTAAATATCATAGGAATGCTTGGTTCGATGTATTATATTATCTTGGAATGAGCGAAGTTGATTATCAGAATTATAATTCAATTATCTCAATACCTGATAATGAAAATATTGATGATTACTGGGAATCTTATGTAGATAAATGTGTTGGTGATACGCTAACGCGTATGACATATACAAAATTTCCATACAGATGTTGGTATCATGCTTATAGTATGGAATCTTATGATAGCAATCCAAACTTTAGTCCCGTACCTGGTGCCAGCTATCCAGAACAGGAATATTGGTATTGGGAAGAAGATCCAGAAGTTCCAGCTGAGAATTGGGCAGTAAAGCTTGTCACACAAGCTTTTTCTCCAATTAGACTCTATCCTAAAGCTGTACCTATGGATTGGAGGGATACAGATGGGTGGGTTTATGCTGCATCACCCTTTTTAAGATATGGTGGACAAGGCAATGGTAACAGACAACCAATTGCGGCGGTTTATACCGTTCCGTATTGGATTGCCCGTTATTTAGATCTACCTTGTGTTTCGATTTAACGGATCGACAATAAAAACAGACGAGGGTATTATAACAAATGAGTATTTCAAAAAAGAGAGATGGACAAATTTATTTTAAGATATTAAGAAAGTCGATTATAATCGGATTATTTCTTTTACCTGTCATTTTGATTTCTTTTATCTTAGGTTCTGCCTTTATCTATCTCAATGTATATAACAAGGAATACTCTGAAAATTTGTATGTTTCTATGGATGAATTCATGGAATCAGATCCTGTTCAACTCTCTGAATCCGCTTGGTTATTTGAAAATCTAATGGAAACATATTCTTTACCCAAGAATTTAACGGGAGATGGTTGGGATTACTATCCTTTCGTCGGATTGACATTTGATTTCAATCCATCATCTTATGGGATCGTCAACGATTCCACTTACATGGATGCTGTAAACGGAAATCCCTTAAATACAACTCATCCAGTAAACAAAATTAAACATTATACAGGATTTGGTCATTCCATTGTATATGCTGGATATGGAGCTATTGGTGAAGCATTCCGCTATGCTACGCTCCAAAGATATGGGAACCTAAGTGGGCTGACAGAATCAAGGAATTTTCTGTTGAAGATTGTTAAAGGATTCAGCATGTTAAGTGAAATTTCCGATGATGGGAGTATGGCTCGATATGTGTATCCCGATACCGAAATTGCACGAAAATATATTCCTGCACATCAATTTCAGGAAGATTATGGAGGAACACATTGTTTTTTCAATAAAACGCACATTGGACCCAATGGAAAAGAGTATAATTTTTACTGCGAGACTGGGACCTCTGTTGATTGTTATTTGGGCGCATATACTGGTTTAGGTGTTATATATAAGATGTGTAATGATACGGAGATCAGAAATCTAATCCGTGAAACCGTAGATCGTATGTTAACTTATCATCTGAATACTGGATGGCGTTTTATCGATGAAGATGGCAAGACCCACGCGATGGGTGCTGAAGCTGTTAATGCTTTTCCTTTGTCGGATAGTGCGTATTGTGCTACATTTTTAAGAGTTGGGAAAACTGTATATCCTGAGAAATGGGGACCGATATATGATGATTTCTTATATAACCGATTATTTGCTAAAAAGGTTGGAAAACATGCACAATGGGATTATTTCAAGATCTTTCCTTGGTCTGAGAATGGAGGTTTTTTTAATGTTAACTTAGCAACTTCTTTAGCAATTACTTTATGCTTTTTAGAGGATGATCCATACCTAAAGAAATACTATCAAGATCATTACTTAGAACCGTTACATGATGGTACAAAGTATTTTAGAAACCCTTGGTTTGATGCTGGGTATTATTTAGGAATGTCAATTCCTGACTCTTCTTCTTATGATAGTCTGATAGAAATTCCTAATGCAGAAAGAATCTCATCGCCCGATAAAAAATATATAAAGTCTTGCGTTGCTGATTGCTTAATGAGATATGCTCTGAGGAAGTCCTCCTCACGTCGATTTACACATCCTAACGGAAAAAATTCCTATACGGGAAATCCCAATTGGAGTCCGATTCCAAGTGCACCTTATCCCGAATTAGAAACGTATGAATCTCCAAATTTTCGAATACTGGAAAACCCAATAGTAAAACTTTTAGGATCATTTTATTATCCGAAAGAAGATATGTGGAATTGTTCAACGCCTACTGACTGGCAAGCAACTACTCAGTGGATGTGGGAACATTCACCGTTTGAACAAAACTTTGATCACGGAAGTGGAACTGAAATGCCAGCTCCACATGATTATACATGTCCGTATTGGATTGGAAGATATTTAGGCTTCGACACGTTAATGTTATAATTAGTTTTGGATTAAATTTGGCTTAGTTGTTCTAGCCGTTGCAGCAGATTTTATATTTTTTTCAAAAAAAAGAACTTCTGAAAAAGTTGCACCAATTTTTTTATCAATTTCGTGGATAAATTTTGAATGTTTGTTTCGAGTACTTGGTGAAAAATTCTTGCGAAAATCGGGATGCTTATATTGAGTCCAGATAAAGCCTGGCAACAATATGAAGTAAAAATAG
>WJKO01000832.1 GCA_014729055.1 Promethearchaeota archaeon
GTATAAAAAGTATAAAAAAGTCGTTTAAAGAAATAAACATTGATCCAACCGTAGTAAAATTCATTCTTATTACTCATTCTCATCAAGATCATTGTTTTAATTTGTGGAATATGGAGAACCTATGTAAAAACGCGAAGGTTATATGCCATAGAAATTCATCTTTTCAAATTAGAAATCCAACTAGGATGCCGAGATCTTGGAGAGAAGCATTGAAATTACTAGGAAAATCGAAATTTATACAAACAATTTACGGAACGCTCTCAACTCCCGTAATGATGTTGTTTTATAAAACAATTCATATTTATCCTCGGATAGATTACACAATTGACTTTGAAATTGATGAAAAAGACTTTTATTTATCTAAATGCCCGATAATTCCAACAAAAGATAACAAACTGATACTGATTCCAACGCCAGGTCACGATAAAGGGCACATGAGCATCTTAGATGCTAATAAAAACCTGTTTTTAGGGGATTTTGTTCCCTTTACTCCTTGGATTGATCCCGAATTATATGCACTGGATGCGATGATAAATTCGATAAAAATAATTCTAAAACTCCATGAAAGCGAAGTTGAAAATGCAGTTCGTTCGCACGGGGATTATAGAAGAGATCCAACTTATAAAGGTACATTAAATGATAATGGTCCTTGGTATGGAAAAAGTTCGACTTGGGAAGTTGCACCTTGGGCTGAAGAGAAAGCGAGGTTTAAATATTGGTTAGACAAAATATATGAAAGTTTAGAGAAGATCCCTCTATTTTTAAAGGGGAGACCCTTAAATACATATGAAATCGCAAAATTGCTAATCCCACATTACAAAAAGTACTCATGGACGATGCGTTTATTTTTTATCCCTCCAATCATAACGTGGGTACTGACATATTGTCTAAAATTAGAAAACGATAATATTCTAAGACGTATTTACAAAGGAAAACAACTTTATTGGTCAGTTTAGCATTTATTAGTTCAGTTTATCAATTCATTATGATTAATTATGATCAATTATTTAATTGCTCATAAACTAAGAAGAGAATATGAATTCCGATGAAGTTTTAGAATTAATGAAAAATAGGCGCTCAATCCGATGTTATACTAAAGAAGAAGTAAGCGAAGATGCAATAAGGAAAATACTCGAAGCGGGAAGGTGGTGCCAAAGTGCGAGTAATGTACAGCCTTGGCGCTTCATTATTATTAAAAATAGAAAGATTATCAAGAGTCTAAGCAAATTAGCAACTTATGGAAAATTTACCCGAGATGCCCCTATTGTCATTGCCATTGTTGCAGATAAAAAAAACGCCCCAAAGTGGTATATTCATGATACATCTATGGTTTCACACCAAATGTGTCTTATGATTTCAGCTTTAGGTTTAGGCACTTGTTGGATCGGAAGTATGCAAAGGGATAAAGCAGCGGAATTATTGAATTTAAAAAATGGTGAATATTTAACAACAATACTTCCGATTGGGCATCCGCGAAGTGAACGCTCGCCAACAAAGAGAAAAGAACTAAAAGATATTATATCATATATAGAATAGAAAGAATATAAGCGAGTTTTGAATTTATTTAAATCATTAAACAAAAATCCTTATGCAAAAAAAAAACGAGCATTATAATATGACGGAATCTTCAGACGAGTTTGTATGTTGGCGATATACTAATGGTCAAAAGTATTTAGAGGTAAGAGCTCCTGATCATTACACTTTAGGATTATTAGAAGGACGATTTTTACGTCGAAAAATATGGTTTTTCAAAATCATTATCTACCTAATGACAATACCTTTCTTTTTTAGAAAGCGATATACCTATAAACGTTTTATTGAGATTGCGTGCCATTATGAAGAAGCTGTTGAAGAAAAATATAAAGATCTATACGGTGATTTAAGGGATGAAATGCGCGGGATGGCGGATAGTATTAATGGTATTTCCTATGAGGATATTTTACTTCAAAATACTTATATCGAATTAGTTTATGGACATTTGATCCCGATACATAGAGATTTTCCAGAGATTTTCGAGTTTGGTTGTACTGGCTTCGCAGCAATTCAGAACGATACGGAATTGGAAGAAAAAACAGAAAGTCTGGAACAAGCGAATACATTAATCGGGCAAAATTTTGATCTCAGTAAATTATTTAAACCTACCGCCTCATTTGTTCTACATAAGGTAAAAGGGAGACCAAAGGTTTTTTCTTTGCGCTTTGGAAGCATGCTGTCAGTGCCCACTGGATTAAATGAATATGGCTTGAAAATGACGGTAAATATCGTAAAATCTACTATAAAAACACATCCAATTATTCCAACAGGCATTCGGACGAGGATGGGTTTTTATTTATGCAGGAATGTTGAAGAAGTCTACTCTATGCTCAATGAAACATCAGATTCAATATGCTACAACCTCACAGTAGCAGATAAAGAGAAAATCATTTCATTAGAAATCAACCCTTACCATGTAGTCAGAACCGATGTCAACGAATGGATTGTAAGATCAAATACATTTGTAGATCCTTCTCTTCAACAGTACCTACTTCGCAAGAATTATTCCAAAAAAAGACAGAAATATGCCGAAGAATTAATGAAAGAAAATTACGATAACAAATTAACGGAAGAAAAACTAAGGAAAATACTCTCAAAAAAACCAAAAATAAATAGATCAAATACAGTTGCATTTTTTACTGATAAGCATTTCGGAATTGGTGGACCAAAAGCAAGCGGTAAAAATATAGGTAAAAATCCCTTATAGAATATTATTTTAGGATATGAAATTAAAAAGAGAAGAATATAAAAGATATATAAGAAATACAAAAACAGAATATACTACTAAGCCGCTACAACTTCTGGTTCTTCCTCTGGTTTTGCTTCGCCTTCAGTTTTTTCTGCAGGTAATATTCCCTCGGCTTCAAGCTTTCTCCTCTCCTCTTGTTTTAATTGGGAGATAAGATGAGATTGCTTTGATGCTCTAATTATTATTGACGCTAATGGAAATATTAATATAATTGGAATTAACAGCGTTAATATTACTTCCTTCGTCATTATCTCTATACTTCCACCAATAGCTTCTGGGACATTTAAGACATCAGTCAGAACCCACACAGTTTGTGAAACGAAGAAAACTAGAACTGCAATCCCTCCAATTCTTATGGCAATATCAATTATGGTTGATAAGACCAATCTACCAGCCGTAGGAGCTGAGGTTCTTGCTGTTAGGGTATACTGGGCCTCAGGATCATCTTGTAAGAGTTTGTTTAAGTAATTTGAAAGTCTTCTCGTATCTTGTTTTGCTTCGATCAATTTCTTAGTTTCCTGCTCTAATTTTCGGCGTTCTATCATTTCAGAAATCATAGACAGACCAGTCTCTTTTTGTGATAGAAACTTTCTCACCGTAACGGGCTTCTTTTTCTCCACAATATTACCTTCCTCATCCATCTCTTCCTCGACTTCGGATTCTTCTTGTTCCTCCTTTATCTTTTCTATATCTACTACTGCCTCTTTAGCTGCCCGTTTTAGCGCTTTTATCTGATATTTCAAACGACTTGCTCTTTTTTCCGTCGGACTCGTAACTTGATATACATAATTTAATTGAAAAGATAATTCTAAATAGACAAATGTTGCTAGCGCTACTTGGAAAATATTACTAGTAAGGAATGCTCCGAAATCTGAAGTTATTTCTTCGTATATAACGTTCGATATAAGAGGATAAGGTAGAATATATTCTCCTTCTGGTAACGGAGTTACAGACGCATCTTCGCATAGACCTAGTAACTCGCTTAAACAGAAGTTGTCAGCAAAAACCCTAATCATATCCTCTATTCCAAGTAAAAGAAGAGGGATAACGATCATTATATTCAAGTAGGTTACTGTTTTAATACTGTACTTTGGATCATTTTGGATCATGCTACGAATTGCATAAATGAACATAAGAATAGCAATAACTTGAAAGACTAATACATAGATTTGTCCTGTTAGAATTCCGGTATCAACGCTAATATCATATTCACTGAGTGTGAAGA
>WJKO01000833.1 GCA_014729055.1 Promethearchaeota archaeon
CTTTCACATGTTCTACAACCTGTTCAAGCGTCTTCGTCAACAATATTCGCTTTTCCGTCTTCTGGTTCATCATAAACATCAAAAGCGCAGTTTTCATAACATTCACCGCAACCAGTACATTTATCCATATCGATTTTTATTGTAAAATCTCCCATAATTATCAATACCTATTATTATTAGATGATCAAGTTTACTTTCATCTATTTAGTCTTTAAAATTTTCTAAAATATTTTTTAGAATTCTATACAAAAAGTAGATTTTTAATTGTTTAGTTATTTTTTTCAATCATTTTAAACAATTTACATGATGTTTACCGAAAAAGTATTATTTGAATTTAATTAAGTTAATGTATGGAGTTTTCATTATCATATCATGAAAATCTTGCTGATTCTGGGTGTGCTCTTCATTTTCTTCACAATCAGAGGAGTGATTCTCAGATAGATTTAATACTTATCGCTTTGGAAAAAGGGGATATCCTTTTTTATAATCAGAAATCCGGGAAACTGCTTTTAGAATATAGTTTAGAATGTAAAACGGAAGTTTGGTGTGTTGAATCAATATACGAGGACGAAAATGTATTTAAATTATTTTTGGGTGCTGCATCAGGGACTATTTATGCTTTTATTGTAAATATTGAATCTACTGAACTTGGGGATTATTGTGTCAAGGTAGACGATTTATGGAAAAATACGGCAAAAGAAATGATTTCAAAAATGGATTTATATGATGTAGATAAAGATGGAAAAGATGAATTGCTTGTTTCGAGTCTGGATAATAGTTTTTGGGTTTTAAATCCAATTGATGGTGCATTTATATGGGGGCAAGTATTTCCATCAGGTATTACGAAATTTACTTGTGGGGATATCAACAATGATGGGAATATAGAAGTAATTATCGGAGATAATTTAGGAAACTTGAGAATATTCCATGGTTCTGATGGAAACATGATCTCTTTTACAAAACTACGAAAAACAATACGAGTCATTGAGATAATTCCAATACCTCGCACCATAAAAGAAAAGTCTGTTGAGACGGATTCTCGAAATATTTTAGCCGTTGGCAATGATGAATGTCGCCTTTATTTCATAGATCCCTTTTCCGCCGAAATTTTAAGCTTCTTGACTCTCAATACGTATATATGGCATTCCATGAAAAATACTGAATTGATTTTAGATAAACACCGAAACGAGAAAGAATCATTACTGATTTCAACATATTCATTTAGTTTTATGGAGGGTTTGGTGTTAAATCAAGATAATGTAACGCCAGAATTAATTTTTTATGATCTTGATGATTGGAATATTATAAAAAAAATAAATGATATAAACATTCAGTGTTTTAGTTCACCATTAGTAATTAATTCGACCGATTATTTAGCTCTCGGGACAACTGATAAAAAAATTCATTTACTAAATTTGAAAAATGGTGAAATCGAACAATCTTTGACTACTGGAGGAATCGTGAATTCCGTATTATTAGTTGAGATTCGAGGAATTAACTATCTGTTATTTTGCGATGATGATAAAAATTTCAATTGTTATCACTTATTTTCTCAAAAATAATGTTGAATATGAGCCAGGCGGTTGAATTGGAAGAAAATATTGATTTTAACAATGAAGATAGCGATTCAATAGCAATAAATAAATTTAAATGGTCAGGACACACCCCGAAAGGGCAAAAAACAATCAAAACTGCACAAAAATATCTATTAAAAATTGCAAAGTCAACCTATATTAAGTCGGTTATTTATATGGGTGGAGGGAGTATAGGAAAACCGCTTAGAATATATATTTCCAAAAAGGTTGACAATGAAAACCATCTTAACATTTCGATTAAATTCCAAAATCATACAATTAATTTCCTTGCGATATTGAATGAAGATCTTAATCGAGACTTCATAGATGAGTTTATTTATCATTTTCAAGAATATTTTAATTCAATTATAAGAAGAAAAAGGTGATTTTTACGAAAATATTTAGAAGAGTGCCATGTTTAGGAAATAGATGGACTGGATTAAAGAATAAAGATTTTATAAGTGATTGGTTTTTAAGCACTCCATATAAGAGCAATCTTAAATTAGCGGCTATTGTACCTGGCAATGTAAGACAAACGCTACTGGAAAATAATATAATTAAAGATCCTTTTTTAGGGCGATATAACGAAGATTCAAAATGGGTTTCCACGATACCTTGGATTTACTCTACTAAAATACAACCCGCAGTTTTATTAAAAGAAATCCCAGTAGAGATTCCTAAGGACCAAGCATTGCACCATCTTGTTTTTCAAGGGATAGACTATAAAGGAGAATTTTGTATAAGTGGCGAAAAAATATGCGAACAAACTGGCATGTTTTCACCCGTGGATTTAACGACTTCGATGAATGTGCTTGAGCAGCATTTGGATGAAAAAATTGATCTTGATGTGCGTTTTGCCGTGCAACCGTTTTGGAGAACTCATGCGGTGAAATGTCAGATGTCTTTTGGTTGGGATTTTGCACCAGATTTAAGAACGATTGGATTTTGGAAAGGTATAACATCACATTTCACGGGTCCAGCATTCTTTTCCGAATTCTATGCACGAATCGTACAAGATAATAACACATTGGCTACTGATTCAAATAAGGTTAAATTGCCCATTCTAATTACAGCAAAAATGACAATAATTGATGTTGAGACTCTAAAAGAAGACAAGGAACCGCATATTATTCAATTTGAGATAACAATCGGGAAAGACAAGGCGCAAGTTTGGAAGCGGAAAAAAACAATTTTATCAGGACAACGATTCGAAATTAAGATCCATTCAGCAGATGTCAACATTTGGAATCCATGGAGTTTGGGATCCCCAAATATTGAAACAATAAATGCGAGAGTTCTATTTGATGGAAACCTTACGGACGAATATCGAGGGAAAGTTGTTAATCGTCATATAGAATGGCTTAAAAATCCTGGCTCTCCTAAAAATAGTGAAAAGTGGACTTGTTCCATCAACGGAAAGAAAATCTTCCTAAGAGGATTTAATTGGGTGCCGCCTGACAGTATTTTTGCAAGAATTTCTGATGAAAAATATAAAAAATTGGTTGATTATGCTCTAGAAATGAATACGGATATGCTAAGAATATGGGGCGGCGGCATTGAAGAGAAACGTCCATTTTATGATTATTGTGATGAAAACGGAATGCTTATATGGCAAGAATATCCTTTTGCTTGCACGAATTATCCAAAAGAGGAAAATTATCTTAATATCGTGCAAAAAGAATGCAGCGGAATAACTCTACGTACACGTCAACACCCATCTGTCGTGGTATACTGCGGTGGTAACGAATTTAATCCCTACATTAATGCGCCGGTGATTAATATTCTTAAAAATTCTGTTGAAAAGGAAGCATCAGATCGCCATTTCTTTTATGTGAGTCCTTTTCGCGGTGATGATCATAATTGGCGATATTGGGGACAAAGAGGAGGATTGGAATCGTTTGAAGCTGACGGAAACTCGACTTTTCAATTGCTGTCGGAATTCGGAATGCAGGCAGCACCTGATCTAAAAACTTTACTGGCAGTTATTGGTAAAGATCAAGTCGATGACTCTCAATCCATCAAAAACTATACCAATAATAAACAAGAACTTTTATTGAAGTTTGGTGAAGTTTTATTCATGAATTTTTGTGATGAATGTGGACAGAATTTAGAAAATCTTGAGGATCATGTGGATAATTTGAAGTATTGCCCGTCATGTGGACGTGATTTAACAAAACCCAGTGATCGACTGCCAAAGATCCCAGAAAATCGTCATATCAATTTTTTTTATCGTACGCTAATTTTCATTATTGATGCAATTATTTGCGGAATTTTGTTTCATTACATTGTTGAAGTTGGCGCCAAGATAGATTTGAATGATTATATTCCAGAAGGATTGCTACCGTGGTATGGAGACTATCCTGAGGTCGTTGTTGGCGTCGTATGGACGATCTGGATGTCAGTATTCGCGATCTTGTATTTTCTTATATTTAATATTGCTCTTAAGTATCAAACACCAGCCCGTTTAATCTTCGGTGTTGTCAAAATTGATAGAATAAGTCTGCAAAAGGAATGGAAAATAGGATGGATGATTTTAGATGCAATTACAAAAGGAATACTATTATTTCTAGTTGTCGATACCTTATTTGGATTAGTTATAAAACCGGGAGAAAACAATTATTTTCGATTATCACAACGACTTGAAAGATCTGTTGTCTTAAAAAAGGAGAAAAAAACAACAATAACAACGATTTCGAGATCTACGAAGGATATTGAAGAGGAAACTAAACAAAATTAAAATATTCAAAAAAATTTTTTATAAGAGACGCATATCTTAGATTGCAACAAATTAAAATAATTTGATGAAACAAGTAAATTATAAGAAACAAAAATGAAAAAATTAGGTGTTTTATAATTAGCGAATTTAAGGACCTATATAGCGAAGTAAAACGCTTGAAAATGGCTGGCACGAAGAAAGATGTAGTTAAAGCCGTGGAAGAGCATGGAAAAATCCTCGCAATTGAAGGAAAGTATGAGAAACCGAAGAAAGTAATAAAACATTGTTATGCATCAGTGAAAGAAGTAATTAAACCAAGAAAAGTGCCCAAAGAAGACTTATCTAAATATGATATGGTTCTCGTTGGATGCCCTGGATCGGAGATTCCGAAATCCGCAATAAGTAAGTTCCGTGATTATGTATTAATGGACGGAGGATGGCTCTATACCACGGATTGGTGTTTAAGAACAATTGTTGAAAATGCATTTCCTGGTTATATAAGATGGGCGGGTCAAAAGACTGCAGATGCCGTAGTTGCTTGTCAGATAGTGGACCCACATCATCCATTTTTAGATGGACTTGCATTTGAACTTAAGAAAGGAAAATATGCTTCAAAAGGTCCCAAAAAGAACAAATCAGGATTCTCGTGGTGGTTAGAAGATAAATCATTTCCAATTACTGTTGATAGACCAGATCTGGTAGTTGTTTTAATAAGAAGCAGAGAAATTGGAAAAAAGTGGGGGGAGGATCCTGTTCTCTGTTATTTTGACGTCGGAAAGAAAGGTGGGCGTGTAATTCATCAAATTTCTCATACCCATTTACAAAAAGGTGGAAAATCTGGTAAATTCGCTTCTGCAATGATTTTGACAAATATATTGGATGAAAAAGTCGGTATTAAACATGGTATTAAGAAAAAATCCTCAGGAGCTCCAAATTATCAAGAATATTATGGAACATCTCAACAACCAACATCTGGAGTAGCATGGGCAGGACAACAGTCAGGAGGGTATAATGCTCCGAATCAAGGAGACTACGTTACTCCGAGTCAAAATGGTAACGCTGATTCTGGACTAACACCCGAACTTGTGGGTACTGCAAAAGTTGTTGAAGTGACTGATGTGAAGAGTATACCTTCGAGTCAGAAATGTGCATTAGGAGACGGCAATTTTGTGGATTATCAAGGACGTGTGTTTAAATGTGGCGGTTGTGGGGCATTTTATCATGAAAATTGTTTGAATATCCAGCTCCAAACGGGTATGTGTAAAATCTGCGAAAGAATCTTTCTCTATTAACTAATTGATTTGTTGTTTTTTTTGTTCTTATTTTCTCGTCTTTTTGAATTCTTATGAGTTCTTTGTA